>JADHXD010000058.1 GCA_016783145.1 Anaerolineae bacterium | reverse complement strand
GGTGGGATTGGCGATTTCGTTTTCAGATCGAGGCTTGGACGCCCTGTGTCCAAGCACGATTCTAGACATCTATGTTGGAGCAAGATGAGAGCACTTGACGTTTTCGCTCTAGTGGGGCTCATTGTGCTGGCAGGGTGCAGCGCCTCCGTCAACACCAGTGGCCCAGCGGAAGTCGCACCGAGCCCGACCATAGTCGAGCCCAGGCCGACGCCGTGCGTGCTGGCGCCGGTCATCATTCCGACCCCACCAGCAGAGATACCCGGGTACACGGAGCTCGATCCTTCTACAGGGCTCCACGTGACCGGCACGGCGCCAGAGATCGACTTTGACCACTATCGTCTTCAGGTCACCGGCAAAGTGGACAATCCGCTGAGCGTGACCTACGACGATCTGCGGTGCATGCCCAAGATAGAGGAGCGATGTACACTGACATGTCCGGGCTTCTTTGACGATGAGGCCACCTGGGCAGGCGCATCACTGACTCACGTGCTGGATCTGGCGGGCGTCCAGGCCGAGGCGACCGGCATCAAGCTGATCAGCGCGGATGGCTACTCAACGCTGGTCTTTATGGACAGCGTGCGCAGCAACGACAACTTTCTGGCATACGAGTGGGAAGGCGAGCCGCTGCCCATCCTGCACGGTTTCCCAGTACGCGCCGTGTTCCCGGCGCTGAGTGGAAGCAATTGGGCCAAGTGGCTGATCGAGATCGAGGTACTGTAGACTATGCCCAACGGAGCATCAAGGACGACCAAACAGACGTTTCACGTCCAGGGGTTGCACTGCATCGACTGCGCCGATCGCGTCCGGGCTGCGGTCAGCCAGGTGCACGGCTTGAGCGAAGCCGAGGTCGATCACGCCACCGGCACACTGACCGTCTACCTGGATACCCCCGACCTACCCGTGGCCCAGATCGCCCAGGCCGTAAGAACAGCGGGTTACCGCCTATCCCCTGAGACGACCGGGGAGAGCGAGGCAGCACATCACGGGGGAATCGCGCCTCCCCTTGGATTCCTGCAGTATGCCCTGCGCGACTGGGAGACGAGACTGACCGCGACAGCCGGACTGCTCGCACTTGTCGGCCTGGCCCTTGCATTGGCCAACCTACTGGTGGCCCCGCCCCTAGTCCCGGCTTGGGCACAGGTAGCCGTGTTCGCCGCAGCGATCGGCGTGGGCGGATGGCCCATCGCGCGCCACGCTTACCAGGAGCTCTGGTTATCGAAAAGCCTCGGCATCAACGTCTTGGTGGTCGTCGCCGTGATCGGTGCGACCATCCTCGGCGAGTGGGCCGAGGCGGCGATCGTCGTCGTCCTCTTTTCGCTTGGCGAAGCGCTGGAGGGATATGCTACAGAACGTGCCCGCCAGGCACTGAGCGGACTGCTGAGCCTGGCACCGCCGACAGCGCTAAAGATGGGTGCGAACAGCGAGACAAGCGAGGTGCCCGTAGAGAACATCGAGATCGGGGATCGCGTCTTGGTGCGTCCTGGCGACCGCATCAGCGTGGATGGCATCGTACAGGCTGGACAAAGCGCGGTGGACCAATCTCCGATCACCGGGGAGAGCATGCCCGTAGAGAAAGGACCAGGAGATGAGGTCTATGCAGGCACGATCAACTCATCCGGCGCACTCGAGGTACAGGCCACGCACCTTGCTGCGGACAATACGCTGAGTCGGATGGTCAAGCTGGTGCAGGAGGCCCAGTCTCGCCAGGCGCCGGTGCAGCGGTTTATCGATCGCTTTGCTCGGGTGTACACGCCATCGGTGGCGGCGGTCGCCCTCCTCGTGGCTTCCCTGCCCCCGCTCCTCTTGGGTCAGCCCTTCTGGGGAGAGCACGGCTGGCTGATGCGGGCCCTGCAGATGCTGGTGATCGCGTGCCCGTGTGCCCTGGTGATCAGCACGCCGGTCAGCCTGGTGAGCGCGATGACTCACGCTGCGTCGCGCGGCGTGCTGATCAAAGGCGGGCGCTACCTGGAGGCGCTAAGCCGTGTGCGGGTCTTTGCCTTTGACAAGACGGGCACGCTCACTGAGGGACGGCCCGTAGTCAGCGACGTGGTCCAGGTCGGTCGTTGCCCGGGTGGGCTGGAACAGTGTGGCCTGCCCTATGCCGCTGCCCTGGAAGCACAGTCGACCCACCCTGTAGCTCGCGCTGTGCTGGCAGAGGCTGAGGCTCGGCGAGTTCCCACGATGCGTGCCGAGGATGTGGCCGAGCTGGGCGGACGGGGGATCAGAGGCTCTGTCGACGGGGTGAGGGTGACGGTCGCCAGCCACGCCCACTTTGACGAACGCATCCCTCATCATACCAGCGTGTGCGATCTTGCGAGCACGCTGACGGAGAGCGGCAAGACAGTGATCCTCGTCCAGCACGACGATGAGGTGTGCACCCTGTTCGGCGTGACGGACATGCCGCGCCCCAGCTCCAAGGGAGTGATCGCCGCACTCAGGGCCGATGGAGGCATCCACACGGTCATGCTCACCGGAGACAACGCACCCGCCGCGGCTGCGATCGCCAAGCTGGTAGGTGTGGACGAGGTTCGCGCCGAGCTGCTCCCGGAAGACAAGCTCGCTGCCATCTCTGCGCTGTCCGCAGAACACGGACCGGTGGCCATGGTCGGCGACGGGGTGAATGACGCCCCAGCCCTGGCCCGAGCGGATGTGGGCATCGCCATGGGCGGCGCAGGGTCGGCGCGGGCAATGGAGACCGCAGACATCGTCCTGATGGGGGATGATCTGGAGCAACTGCCTTTCATAGTGGGTCTCAGCCGGAGAACGCGGGCCGTAGTGACGGCCAACATCGTCTTCGCCCTGGCTGTCAAGGCCGTTATATTCGCCCTGGCAGCGGCGGGGCTCGCTTCGATGTGGCTGGCGGTTGTCGCTGATGTCGGCACGTCGGTAGCGGTGATCCTGAATGGGATGCGCCTGCGCAAGTAGCCAGGATACCGGGTACAAACAGGCGCTTCGATTCAGACAACCGTGCTGCGCTGTCTGACCGAAGCGCCCAAGTCACCAAAACCCCTGTCGACGAGCGTTATCCCTCGAGGGCTTTGAGTAGTTTCTCCGCTTCCTCGACGGATATCTTGCCTTCCTGGACCATCCGGAGGATGGTGAGCTGTTCCTCATCCGAGACCTGAGGAGCGCGAGGAGAACGACCTGCCCTCCCGAGAGAGACTCTCCTATCGAACATGCCCTCCCAGTGCCGTGCCCTGCTCGCCATCTTTCGCTCCACGCGCCCCGCAACCTGCGCCGCCCTTTCTTGCGCACGCTTGACCCGTTCTTCGTCGCGCTGCCGTCCATTTTCGGCCTGGCGGTGAGCCTTTTCGATCTCGCGTTCGGCTTTGCGCATAGCCTTTTCGATCTCACGACGAGTGAGGGCGTCCAAGTCAGCCCCGCCCACGCTGGCTGCGACCTGAGCACTGATCTGCGCCCCAATGTCCTGGCTGAAATCCAGCTCAAAGTCCGGCAGACCCGGTTCTGCCGAGGTCCGCACCTTGGCCGACAGGTCCCCACCGGCGTGCAGTGTGACCTCTGCCTCGCCGGCACCCGCCTGCCCGACGATGTGCCCGGCCCGTTCCTCCTCCACCTGGGGAAGCTTGGCAGAGATCGTCCCCTCGGCATCCAGCGTAAAGCGCGCGCTGGTCTCTGCCGGGAAACGGACCACAATGTCCCCCTCCGCCCGGGCGTTGTAGGTCATCCCCGGTGTCAGGGCTGTCCTGAGCGACAGATCGCCACTCACTCCTCGAGCGTCCAGGCCGCCGTTCAGATCGATGCCGCTGAAATCGCCATTGCACGCCTCCAGCACTACGCGACCTGCGATTCCCCGGACCCGCACATCTCCGTGAACCGAGCCCACGCTCAGATCGCCATCGAGGCCACGCGCGCGCAGGTCACCGCCCACTCGTCCCAAATGGACGGGCGCGGTGAGCTTGCTCAATCGCACATCGGCGTGCGCTTCCTGCACGGACAACGGGCCGCCCAGGCTTTCGGCCGTCAGATCGCCGTGGATCGCCGAGATCGACACGGGTCCACCCCCAGACTGCACCAGGCCCTCCCCGTGCACCACCCCCGCGGAGGCATCTCCGTCGAGGTGCCGAAGGATCAAGTCACCGTGCACCTCTTTTACGCGCACGGTAGCAGACCTCGGCACCTGGACAGACAGCGGGACGTGGCTTTCCACTACCAGGGTGCCTTCCCGCAGTTCGGCAGTACACTGCTCTTGTTCTCCATCCAGGATGATCTCGATCGCATCTTCATCCCATCCCTTGACAGCCGCGTCGCGAGACGCCACCTGCAACAGGAGGGTGATATCTTGGCTGACCTCAAATCGCAACGTGTTCACGTCTACCTTCCTCTCTATTCGACGTAGACCTCAACGGTTTCCCCGCCTTCGCTGTCCTCCACGTGGACGAGCTTTCCGGACGCGCCTTCCTCAATGGCCGCCACCAATTCATCCCAGTCAAGGCCCTCCCCTTCGGGGGCAAAGCGGGCACCAAGCTTGATGCCGACCTTCACCAGGCTGACGGGCAGGTTCACGTTCACCCGACTACGGCCGGTTTCCCTATCCGTCACGCGGACGCGGAGCCAGCGGGCTTGTCCCTCGTTGACTTGCGGTGTATGTGGGGAAGCGCTGCGCAGAGCCGCTATCAATTCGACGCCTTGCTCGGCGCTCACTTGACCCTCGCTAACCATTTGCAGAATCCGAGCACGCTCTTCACTCATCAAGAACCTCCTCTTGAGCAGAACACAGGTTGGCTGTTGACTTCTATCAGCCTTTCGTGGATGATTATACCATATGACCTTGTGTTTGTCAAGCATCATATTGAAAAAGTTTACACTTTTCGTAAATTTCTTGAGACCCTCCTGGATTCTGCTCGTCCGTTCCAGAACACGCCGCACGTGTGATCCATCGCGATTCCGGTCCCCATCGTTGCTTTCGAGTGTTCAAGGGCGAGACTATGCCAATGTCAAACTTGACAAAAAGGGCGTTTGCATGGATAATAGAGCCACAACTTAGAAGCAAACGGCTGTGACGGAGAAGAGTATGCGGATGGAGTCCGCCAGGGAAACCGGGCCATAGACTGAGAGCCCGGTCCGGAGGAAAGCGCAAAAGTTCGCTCCTGAGCCGACGGGTGAACGCCTCACCGGGCAAGTAGTCCGCTCCGCTGGCCCAGCGTTAGCAGGGCAGCCGATGCACAGGCATCTATCCTGCGTCGGCGGAACGAGTGGGCCGGTTTCGAATCGGCCAACTAGGGTGGTACCACGAGAAACGGGAACGCTCTCGTCCCTATGGGATGAGAGTTTTTTTTTGGAAAGCCGCACAAGGAGTAACGTATGCTCGACCAACTCTCAGCTCTGGAAGCAGAAGCACTGGCCGCGCTGGAGACGGTAGCCGATAGCGGAGCACTACAGGCATGGCACCAGCGATACCTCGGCAAAAGAGGGGCCCTGACGCCGTTCCTGCGAGGCATGGGCCAACTGCCACCTGAGGAGCGTCCTGAGGCCGGGCAAGCAGTCAACAGAGCCAAGCTGGCCCTGACCGAAGCCTACGAGACCCGGGAAGCAGCGCTCCAGGCCGCGGAGCGGGCCAGATCCCTGAGCGCCAAGGCCGTCGACGTGTCCCTGCCAGGCAGGCCGCCTTCGGTCGGGCGCCTGCACCCCAGCACCCAGACCTTGCGCCGGGTTTACTCTATCTTTGCGGACATGGGGTTCCAGGTCTATCGGGCTCCAGACGTAGAGACCGACGAGCTCAATTTCGAGCTGTTGAACATCCCCCCTCACCACCCAGCTCGCGATATGTGGGACACGTTCTACACCACTCGCGAAGGGGTGCTGCTGCGAACGCACACCTCACCGGGACAGATCCGGGCGATGCGCGAGTACTGTCCAGAGCCGATCCGTGTGATCTTGCCCGGCCTGTGCTACCGCTATGAGCAGGTCACGGCGCGCTCGGAGATGATGTTCTTCCAGGTGGAAGGGCTCGCCGTAGGGAAACGGATCACGATGACCGACCTCAAGGGCACGATGGCCGAATACGCGCGGCGCATGTTTGGGGAAAACCGCAAGATGCGCTTCCGGGCCAGCCACTTTCCATTTACCGAGCCGAGCGTCGAAGTAGATATGGACTGCATCCTGTGTGAGGGCAAGGGGTGCAGAGTCTGCAAGTACACAGGCTGGCTCGAGATCTCTGGCGCGGGGATGGTGCATCCGGTAGTGCTGAGAAACGGCGGCTATGATCCCGCCGTATACAGTGGCTTTGCCTTCGGCATGGGCGTCGAACGTCCCGCGATGCTCGTGCACGGCATCGATGACATCCGGTACTTTTTCGGAAACGACATGCGGTTCCTCAGACAGTTCTAGGGCACCGCAGTCTGGCTATGGGACGTTTCAGGCTCGTCTACAGCCGGTAGGCAGGAAAATGAGATCGATTATCCGCGATGTGGGGCCGTGTCTGCCCATGGAGAATCAAATAGCAGTGAACGCTCAACGCTTCTCCTGGCCCCTGAAAGGAGAGAGTCCCTTCTACTTTCGTCAGCGGGACCAGGGCAAGCGCGCCTGGTTCCGCACCTATGGTGTATCACTGTTCATCCATAGCTGCGAAAGGAGCGGACTCTATGATAGCGGAACATCCCCCCAACAGGGGTCTCCAGGATCTGCAAGAGCTGCGCGTCGAGGCAGAAGAGAGCCTCGCTGCGGTTAACAATCGAGAGGAACTGCAAGCCTGGCACAACGCCTATCTGGGCCGGCGTGGCTCTGTCACCAGGCTGCTGCGGCGACTGGGTGAGCTGCCCCCTGCTCAGCGCCCGGCTGCGGGCCGGCAGGCCAACACGCTCAAGGTAGCCCTGGAGGCCGCCTACGAAATACAGCGTGAAGCACTGGCACGCCGCGAGCGAGAGAGCGCCGGAGAGGTGCGCAGCCGGGACCGGCTGGACGTGACCTTGCCTGGACGGCCGGTCGCACAAGGAGGGCTGCACCCCATCACCCAGACCCTACGCGAGATGAAGGCCGCCTTTGCTCGAATGGGTTTCCAGGTGTACGAGGGGCCAGAAGTAGAGCTAGATCGGTACAACTTTACTCTGCTCAACATGCCGCCCTATCATCCGGCGAGAGAACTGCACGACACGTTCTACACTACCCTGCCCGGGCTGCTGCTGCGGACACATACCTCGCCGAACCAGGTACGGCTGATGGAGCGACTGCGCCCACCGATCCGGATCGTGGTACCCGGCAAGGTCTATCGTTATGAGAACGCCGATCCCTCTCACGACTGGATGTTCTACCAGATGGAAGGGCTGGTCGTGGGCAAGGGAATCACGATGTGCGACCTGATGGGCACGATCCGCGAGCTCGCGCGCCAGATCTTTGGACCCGACCGACGGATCCGCTTCCGCTGTGACTACTTTCCGTACGTCGAGCCGGGACTGGATACCGCGGTGAGTTGCATGCTGTGCCAGGGCACAGGATGCCGGCTGTGCGGAGGCACCGGCTGGCTGGAAGCCATCCCGGGCGGCATGGTACATCCGCAGGTGCTGCGCAGTTGTGGCATCGACCCAGAAGAGCACACCGGCTTTGCCTTTGGCGCGGGCCCAGATCGTATCGCAGCCCTAAAGCACGGCATCGACGACATCCGGCGCTTCTATGCCAATGACCTGCGGTTCCTCGAGCAATTCTAGAACAAGACAGATGGACGGCCATCGCTTTGGGCTGCGTGCCGAGGTGCACCGAAAGCCAGAGCGCCTGCCGATCCAGATTTGACCCCTTGGAGGAAGTACAATGCGAGTACCGATCAGTTGGCTAAAGGACTATGTGGATGTCACGCTACCCATCCCAGAACTGGCGGAGCGGCTGACGCTGGCCGGCCTGGAGGTGGGAGCGATCGACGTGATCGGCCTGCCTGGCGCGGAACTGCCCTGGGAGGCAGACAAGATCGTGGTCGGCGAGATTGTCGCGGTCAGCGCGCACCCCGACGCCGATCGCCTGGTGTTGGCCGTGGTCGACTATGGCGGCTCCCAGCACGAGACCGTCGTCACCGGAGCGCCCAACCTTTTCCCGTACAAGGGGCAGACCGGGCTGCGCCTGAAGGTGGCCTTTGCCAAGGAAGGCGCGCGGCTGTACGACGGCCACGCCGATGAGCCCAAAATCATCAAGCTCAAAGGGACAAAGATCCGTGGCGTACCCTCCCGATGCATGGTCTGCTCGGAGAAGGAGCTTGGCCTGGGCGCTGACCATACCGGCATCATCCTTCTGCCCGGCGACGCGCCAGAAACCGGCACGCCCCTGGTTGACTACCTGGGAGATGTGGTCCTGGACCTGGATCTGACGCCCAACCTGGCTCGCTGCTTCTCTATCGTCGGCGTAGCCCGCGAAGTGGCCGCTCTCACCGGGGTCACGGCGCGAGCACCGCGCACAGAGATGGTCGCCGAGGGCGCGCCCGTGGGAGCCCAGGTCGAGATCGTCATCCAGGACCCAGACCTATGCCATCGCTACTCGGCCACGATCATCCGCGACGTTGCGATTGGCCCCTCACCGCTGTGGATGCAGCGCCGCCTCCTCATGGCCGGGATGCGGCCGATCAACAACGTCGTGGACATCACCAACTATGTGATGCTCGAGTTGGGCCAGCCGCTGCACGCCTTTGACTATGACCTCCTGCTGGACCGGGCCAGGCAGAGTGGGCACAAACTGCCGACGATCACGATGCGGCGGGCCCGATCCGGAGAGCGAATGACCACCCTCGACGGGGAGGAACGTGAGCTGACGCCGGATATGCTGATGATCACCGACACCGCCGGCTCCATCGCCGTCGGCGGCATCATGGGGGGCACCGAGACCGAGATCCACGAGGGCACCTGCAATATCCTGCTTGAGTCAGCCAGTTTCGACTTTATCAACAACCGACGCACAGCCCAGGAGCTCAAGATCCCAAGCGAGGCAACGGCACGCTTCGGGCGCGGTGTGCCGGCATCGGGAACCGTGTCCGCCGCGCAGCGAGCAAGCGAACTGATGCGACGGTTGGCGCGAGGCACAGTTGCCCGTGGTGTGGCGGACGTCTATCCCACAGTGCAGCCGCGCATCGCCATCCAACTCAAAGTGAGCGAGGTGGCGCGCATCCTGGGCATCACGATCCCCCAAGGCGACATTGTCCGCATCCTCGAATCGCTCGAGTTCATCGTCGAGGACGGCGGCGACACGCTCACCGTCACCGTACCCGAGCATCGTCTCGACGTGACCATCCCGGCAGACCTGATCGAAGAGATCGCCCGAATCTACGGCTATGACCGCATTCCCACCTCCTTGATGTCCGATGAACTGCCCCCGCAGCGCAGCAACGTCGAGCTAGAGATCGAGGAAAAGCTGCGGGACATCCTCGTCGGCGCGGGTCTGCAGGAGGTCATCACCTACCCCCTGCGCAACCTGGAGACCTTTGCCAAGCTAGAGCCCGACGCCGCCGCACTCGACCCGGACGACTATATCCGGCTGGCGAATCCTCTGACACCGGAGCGAGAGTTCATGCGCCGTACGCTCATATCCGGCTTGCTGGAGACCGTGCACGACAACCTGCGTTTCGTCGAGCGCGTCGCCATCTATGAGATCGGCCGTGTCTACTGGCCCCGGGAAGGGGAAGAGCTTCCCCAGGAGCCACGTCACCTGTGCATCGCTATGACGGGCCCTCGCACAGCACGCTCCTGGCTTGGCGGCACCACGGAGCCGTTTGGCTTCTACGATCTGAAAGGAGTCATTGAGGCCGTAGTGGACGACCTCAACTTGAGCGGCGTGACCTACACGCCGGGAGACCATCCCACGTTCCATCCCGGACGGCTGGCCTCGCTGGCGATCGATGGCGTCGCGGCGGGCGTACTGGGCGAGGTGCATCCCACGGTCTGCGAGGCGTACGGTTTGGGGACGGGCACAGTGTGCCTGGCCGAGCTCAATCTGGAGGTGCTGCTGGCGAACGCGGGGCGACCCGTACGCCTGAAGCCAGTCTCTACCTATCCTGCTGTCTACGAAGACCTGGCAGTCATCGTCGATGAGCAGGTGCCAGCCGCTCAAGTCCACGAACTGATCGCACAAACCGGAGGGGACACCCTGCGCGAGGTCCAGTTGTTCGACATATACCGCGGCCCGCAAATCGGAGAGGGCAAGGTAAGCCTGGCCTATGCGCTCACCTATCAGGCCGATGACAAGACGCTCAACGCCAGCGCAGTCGCCATGCTGCGGGCGAAAATCGTCAGGCGGCTGGAGAGGGAATTGGGAGCGACGCTGCGTGCGTGAAACGCCGCCCACCTGTACAGTTCCCGTAGGGCGGGCGTAGCGGAAGCGTCTAGCAGACTCTGCCGGAATGTGCTAGAATAGTTTCAAATCTCTTCTCCTCCTTTTTCGAGAGAGCCAGGGAGCGGGTTCCCTGGCTCTCTTTGGATCTCACCCCACCCGGCGAGAACGACCTCCACCCACAGATGCTCACGCGCACGTGTAGCAGTGGCATCCCCATGCCGCTGCTCGGCGCATAGGAACGCGCCTGTCACGTGCTACGGCCCAGCCTGACTTTGCCGCAGCACTGGATGTTATGGCAAGCTGGGTTGCGTGAGAGGGTGGACTCTGGTATAATGTGAACATCCAGCAGAGCCCGATGAGGTTGGTCCGGGAAAGGGCGTTCGCCCGGCAATGTGTGTGCTCTGTAGACAGCGACCCGGGGGGAGAGTGAACGATGGACACCGTACCGTGGACCCTAGAGCTCGACCAGACTGTGTATCGGCAAGCTCGGGAATGTGCACGACTGAAAGGTCTGGGCCTCGAACAGGTCGTGCAGAGACTGCTCCGTCACTGGGTCGAATCCCAGACTGCGCACTATGATCTGTACATCGTGCAGCCGGGAGATACCCTGGCCCGGATCGCAGCCCGGCTTTACGGAGACGCCAAGCTCTACACCGTGCTGGCCGAGCTGAATGGGATCGATGCCTCGAATCTGATCCGCGTTGGGCAAGTACTCCGGTTTCCGCCGCTGCACAGCCTCCCGCCTCCTTCTCCGCCCGTGCCAGGGATCGAATTCGTGCAATCGCCCCACTACGACCAGCGCCCGCCAGGCAGCCAGATCCGGGTGCTCGTCGTTCACGCCACGGCAAACAGCACGCTGACTGGGTTGGTCTCGTGGTTCCTCAATCCAGAGTCCCTGGTTAGCGCGCACTATGGCATCGGCAAGGACGGCAGGATCGTGCAGATGGCACGAGACGAGCAGCGAGCCTGGCACGCAGGCAAGAGTGTCTGGAAAGAGGTCCCCGATGTCAACGGCTATTCGATCGGCATCGAGCTAGTAAACAGAAACGATGGCATCGATCCCTATCCCGATGCCCAATATCGGAGGCTGGTCTCCCTGTGCAAGGCTCTGGTGGACCGGTACGACATCCAGACCGAGGACATCGTGGCACACCGAGAGATCTCTCTCAGTGGCAAGGACGATCCGGTCGGTTTGGATCTGGAACACCTGCGCCAAGACGTGGCTGCCGAGGCATAGAGGAGTGAGCGGCGCGTGATCCACACAGAGGCACTGACAAAACGGTTTCCCGCGTTCGGCAGAAAGGGTGTCGAGACGTTGGCTGTGGAGGATCTGACCCTGCACGTGCGCCAGGGAGAGGTGTTTGGCTTTCTGGGGCCGAACGGTGCAGGCAAGACGACGACCGTGCGCATGTTGTGTGCGCTGATCGCACCGACAGAAGGCAAGGCATGGGTAGCCGGACACCCTGTAGGGCAAGAGGACGAGTCTATCCGCGCCCAAGTGGGCATCCTTACAGAGACGCCGGGCCTGTACGCCAGACTAGACGCGCTCTCCAACCTCTCCTTCTTTGCCAAGCTGTATGGCGTGGACCATGTGGATCGACAGGTCGCCAAGTACCTCAAGATGCTGGGCCTGTGGGAGCGCCGCAGCGAGGCGGTCGGCAGTTTCTCCAAGGGGATGCGACAAAAGCTGGCTATCGCGCGTGCCCTGCTTCACGAACCGCCCCTGCTCTTTCTCGACGAGCCGACCGCCGGCCTGGATCCAGAGGCAGCGCGCACCGTGCGCGATTTCATCGCCGAGCTGCAAGGTGCAGGGCGAACCATCTTTCTCTGCACGCACAATCTCGATGAAGCCGACCGGCTGTGCGATCGCATCGGGGTGATCAAGCAGCGGCTGATCAGCGTGGACACGCCCGGGCGGCTTCGACAGAGGCTCTACGGCCACGGAACGCTGGTCCGGTTGCGAACCATCGCCCCACAGTACATCGATGTGGTGCGGGGTCTGCCCTTTGTGCAGCGTGTAGAGCAGGTGGACGGGGGACTCTCGATCAAGCTGGATGATCCAGAGCAGCATAACCCACAGGTGATCCGGGCCCTCGTCTCGGCAGGAGCGGATGTCCAGTTCGTCGAGGAGATCTCACACTCTCTTGAGTCCGTCTACTTTGACTTGATGGCGCAGGCGCAGGAGGAAGAACTCGCATGAAAGCCAGGATCATCCCCCACACATTTGACTGGCGTCGGGTGCGGGCCGTCATCGAGAAGGAGTGGGCCGAGATCAGACGGAACAAGGCGATCCTGTGGATGATGGCCCTGGTACCCGTGATGCTGGTGGGCATGATCCTGGGCACCGACTATTTCATCGCCCTCGCCGCAGCCCAGGGCAGAGACATGGACGAGGACGAACTGCCGATCCCGGAAGAGCTCCGGCACCTGCCGCGGCTGGAGGCGTTTATCATCCAGATGAACGAGCAGTACATGTTCTACCTGCTGCTGATCCCAACGACGCTCCCCGTCTACATCGCGGCCCACAGCATCATCGGCGAAAAGGAGACGAGGACGCTGGAGCCCCTGCTAGCCACTCCCATCTCGACGTGGGAGCTCTTGTTCGGAAAGAGCGTCGCCGCTACCGTACCGCCGGTCCTGCTGACCTGGCTCAGCTTTGCTGTCTTGCTGGCGGGTCTCAAGTTGATCGCGCCGCCCGCCGTCTTTGCGTACAGCGCTCGGGGCGTGTGGATCGTCGGGATGCTGTTGTTCAGTCCGCTCCTCGCATTTCTCTCCGTGCTCGTCGGGGTGATGGTCTCCTCTCGGATCAATGACCCGCGTGCAGCACAGCAGATTGCGGGCATTTTCGTCCTGCCACTGATCGGTATCAGCCTGGTCGTGCTCGCAGGCCTGATCTTTATCAACGTGCCGATGATGTTGAGTGCGGCCGGGGTCATGGTGATCGTGGACGGGGTCATCCTGTATTTCGCGGTCAAGCTCTTTCAGCGAGAAACCATCCTGACGCGCTGGAAGTAGCCGGCTGCGCGCCGAGCAAGAGGGACGGGGTAAACGCATCGTGCCGCGAGATCAAGCCAGCGCCGACCCACGCTCGGCAGACGCCAACGAGGCTGAGGGTGGGGAACAGGGTCCTATGGGCTGTCGGCTGGCGCCTGCATTCCCCAGGCCACCGCACCCACGCGCCCCACTGGCGCGGACGGCACAAGCGCGATCGAGATCTCCTGGCGCTCGCCAACGGCCAGTGAGGCGATCTCGATCTGTCGAACACCTACCACCACATCCGCGTTCCCATACAGGGTAAGGGTAACCCGCACATCCTCTGCGTCCACGTCCCCCTGGTTGTGCACGATCCCCTGTACGACGTACTGACCATCGACAACTTGCCCCTCGACCTCTTTTACGGACAGCGACCGGTGCCGGCGCCCCCAGTGGTCGATCGGCTCTGCGCTGAGAATGTGCATCTCGTAGGTCGCAAAGCGCGCAGCGTGAGAGGGGGGGATCAGGATGGCAAAGGGCGCTCTCCCCGGTCCTGGAACCACGTCCGTCGCCACAAAGGACGACTCCCGATCGATCAGTTTGCCCTCCGCGTCGTACAGTGAGACCTGAACCTGGACCTGATCCAAGGATTCGTCTCGCTCGTTCTCCACCTCTCCCATGCACCAGGTGCTGCCCACTGGCGTGCGGTGAAAGGCCAGGTTGACCACGCGCAGCGGCATCGGGGTAGAGGTCGCGGTAGGCTGCAATGCCAGCACAGCGGCGTCGTCTGGGGGGATGACCAGCACCTGGCCGATCTGCAGTGCGCGCGGGTTGGCGATCTGGTTGATCTCGATCAGCACCTCGACAGGGACATTGTATCGATACGCGATCGCCAGAAGGTTGTCTCCCTTTTGGATCTCGTACAAGATCGGCGTCGGGGTCGCTGTGGCTGTGGCCGTGGGCAGAGGCGTGGAAGGCACGACCGTAGCCGTAGCACGTCGGTCGGGAGCGATCCACTGTACAGGGGCTGTCGGCGTGGGCGGCATAGGCGAGGCCGTGATCTTGACCTGCACATAGCCACACCCCGAAAGGACCCCGATCAGGATAAGCGCGGCCCACGCACGGGCCACAGGAGCACAGAGCACGCGCGGGGGCCTGACGAGACGCCGCCTGGCGATCCACTTCCTGGTAGGCCGAGCGGGCTCTGACCTCGATTCGCTCACTGCCCCACGCGCTCCCACGTTAGGTCGCCCCGCAGCCGCCAGTGTGCGCTTTCCGTTTCGCCGATGCGATATACCTCACCGGGGAACCCGGCTTGGACATCCAGCCGGATGATCCCCACCTGGGCGTTGTCCGCGATCCGGATCACATCCAGGCGACAGGCATCCGGACATCCATCTGGGGCCAGCATCAGCATCTCGCCTTCGGCCAAGAGACCCGCGTCCTGTAGTTGGATCTGCAGCCAGTACAGGTCTCGGCGCGGCATCTCCTGGTCACAGGTCGGCTGTCCTTCACCCAGCACACCAACTACGTACTGCATATCCCCACCGCAGCCGGACCGCAGGTACAACATATAGTAGGGCGGGTAGGGAACGTCGACCTTGGCTCCGGAGGGGACGTAGAGCGGGCTTGAACTGACGGCCTGTACGATCTCGGCCCAGAACAGCAGCACATCGGGATACGGGTAGAGGCGATCGAGCTCTGCCCAGGCTTGGGCGTCCTGGCCTGCGTAGAGGAGGTCAAGCACGAGGGGCAGCACCCCACACCTGGTCGTCTCATCCCACTCGCAGCGACCGCCAGGTTCGGCATTTTCGGCTATCTCGGTGTCCGCGCCGATGGGCCCAGCATAGATGTCGCCATACTGCGGGCTGGCGGGTACGTATCCGCTCCCCGGATCGTAACGCAGCACCACCCGGGGGGCCGGCGAGCCGGCGTAGCAGCAGTAAACATAGGCAAACAGGTCGTCGCAGGTCACGTACTCGGCTATGCCATCGCCGTCAAGATCCTGAAAGGACCCACCGCAGTTGGAGAGAGGCGTCTCCAACACCTTGGTCAGCGTGGGACCCAAGTCATACACGATCGTCGAGAGACAGCAGTGCGCACCGCCGGTAAAGACCTCGATGACCGCGTCCGGGTGTCCCTCGCCGGTCAGATCGGTCCCGGTTTCCTCGCCCAGTACGGCGGCAAACTCGACCCTGACCTCTGGCTGCCCAGCGCCCGAGATGGTGGCGATGTTGTCATACCCGATGCCTTCGGGGGCCGTGTTCCGCCATAGGCGGACGACGTATTCGCCGATCCGTCGTTCTTGGTCGATGATGTACGTCTCGCCAGGAGGCTCCGGCGTGGAAGGAGTCGGAGAGGGCGCTGGCGCAGTGGCCGTGTGCGTGGGATCAGGGGTGGGTGTAGCCACAGCCGTAGAGGTGGCGGTCATCGTGTACGTCGCCTCCGCGCGCAGGTCTGCCGGGCTAGGCGTCGCGGTGGGCAGAAGGTCCGTCACCAGGCAGGAGAGAAGCAGAATACTCGACAGCGACGTCAAGAGCAGCAGATACTTTGTCGGTATCGGTCTCATTGGAGGCCCTCCACCTTGCTGCGCCGCGCAATCCCGACCTCAAAGCCCAGCAGGCCGCAAGGTCCCATACTCACCACGCACCCCACACCGAGGCTGCGCACTCACATCACGCCGCGATACATCCCCCCATCGACCAGCAAGCTGACCCCCGTGACATAGCTGGCCGCCGGAGAGACGAGGAACGTGGCCACGCGAGCGAACTCCTCAGGTGTCCCCATACACCCCAGGGGGATCGCCGCCGTGATGGCACGCCCTTCGGCCTGGACTGAGGTGCCGCCGCGTGTCGCGCGGTCAGCCAGTAGATGCTCCACTCGGTCTGTGAGCGTCCAGCCCGGGCAGATGGCATTGACACGAGTGCCCGAGGGGGCCAGCTCATCGGCTAATGACTTGACCAGGCCGGTCACACCCATACGCAGGCTGTTCGAGAGCACCAGATTGGGCAAGGGTTGCTTGACGCTGAGCGAGGTACACGCGAGAATACTCCCGTGATCGGACTGTGTAAGCACAGGGATAGCCGCATAGCACAGGCGCACGAAACTCATCAGCGTCAACTGGATGGCCTGCTCCCAAGCGCTCTCATCCAGAGCCAGAAACTCGCCCGGGGGAGGTCCACCGGCATTCCCGATCAGGATGTCCAGCCGACCGAAGCGGACCATCGTAGCGTCGACCAGCCCTTGCGCGGTGTCAGGCGAGGCCAGGTCAGCAGGCAGAGCCAACACCGTCCCGCCCCGCGCGGCGATCTCGTCTCTGGTCCTGGCAAGCGCATCGACATTCCGGGCACAGATCACAACCCGGGCACCCTCCTGGGCCAATTGGAGCGCCGTGGCTCGACCCAATCCCTTGCTGGACGCAGTCACCAAGGCAACAGAGCCATCGAGTCCAAGATCCATCTCTACTCCTCCAGAATGCGCTGACGCGAGTGCTTCCGCAGGCACGCCCCAGATGGACGCCCCGCGTATTGTACCCCGGGTGGCGCTAATTTGGCAAACAGAGAGGGCCGGCTTTGCCGCCTGATCCTTGACAGGCAGGGTTTTGCATGCTATTCTTGGGTGCAGGTGGAGAAATGGACCTTCCACCCGCCATCAAACCCATACATAGGAGACGACAAAGACGATGCGAGCCATTTTGTTCGAAGCGCCGAGAAAAGTGCGCTTGATCGACGACCTGCCGGTTCCTCGACTCGCAGAAGGTGAGGTGTTGGTGCAGTGTACGCACGTGGGACTGTGCGGCAGCAACGTAGGGCCCTATCTGGGCGATGGTCGCTGGGCCGAGGGGGTATGGCCCCGCCCGCCCGGCTGGATGGGGCACGAAAACGTGGGTCCGATCGTCGAATCGCGCAGTGAGGCGTGGTCAGAAGGTACGCTGGTGCTGGCCCAGTCGCGAGACTATCACGGCTTTGTCGAGTATATCGCCTGCAAGCCGGAAACGGTGACTCGCTTACCTCCGACCGATGACATCGGCGCGCTGGTGCTCGCCCAGCCGCTGGCCACAGTGCTTCGGGCGATGAGCCGCGTCAAGCCCGTTGTCGGCGAGCGATGCGCTGTGATCGGTCAGGGGCCCATCGGGCTGATGTTCACCTACCTGCTGAAACGGATGGGCGCGCGGCAGGTGATCGGTATCGACCTGGTGCCGTGGCGGCTGGGTTGGGCACAGCGCCTGGGCGCAACCGATGTGATCGATGCCTCGCACGCCGACGTCATCGAGGCCGTGCGCGAGCTGACCGGCGGCGCAATGGTCGACCTGTGCGTGGAGGCGGCTGGCGCCACAGAGTCGCTGAGCACAGCGGCCTTCCTACCACGCTGGCAAGGACGGCTGTGCGTGTTTGGCGTCCCCCACCACGACGTGCAGCCCTTTCCGTGGTACTATACCACGAACAACGAGACCGAGATCCTGATCTCGCGCGGGGCGGGATGGACGGCCTTCGCGCCGACCGCGCTGGAGATGGTCGCAGGAGATGGCGCGGCCCTGGCAGAGATCGTCACCCCGCGGCTGCCCTGGGACAGGGCGGCAGAGGCATTCGAGGTGTCCGCCTTTCCTGGCAACCACCCGGACGCGCTCAAGATCCTGCTTGAGCTGTAGGTTCCCTGGCCAGCGCCCCGCAACGGCAGGGGAGTCACTCAAGTGTCCCTCCGGGCAGAAAGGAGACCGTGATGGTTGAGGCTTTCAGACTCATAGCGCCCCGTTTCGTCCCTCCGCTCGACAAGGGCTTTCGTCCGGCCGTGTTGGCCAATCGCGCGTACCAGAAAGAGGTCGAGGCCTCAGGAGCGGGCACCCCGCTGGTGCTCGCCCTCGAGCGCCCAGACGGCTCGGTGTCTCGCTTTGAGACGAAGGTCTTTTCTGAGGACCACCCGAGAGCGAACGCGAACCTGGCCTACGCGGAGCGTATCTTTAAATTTCTGCTCTGGCAGCGTGGGGGCTGGAAGGTGTACATCGGTGGGCCCAAGAGCATCGGCGACTACCTCGCTGCCTGCTACTCGCCTGAGGGTGTGCGAGCGTTCGACTACCGGTTCATGGGAGGCGACGTCTATGCCAAACCGTTCACCGTCGTGTCCTGCGACCCGCCGGAGGTCCCTCCCGAGAGAGGGATGGGAAAGCCGTTGGGCCGTCACCTGGACGGCTGTCGCATCGGCTTTGACCTCGGGGCCTCGGACCGCAAGGTATCGGCGGTGATCGACGGTGAAGCGGTCTACAGCGAGGAGGTTGTATGGGAGCCGCGCATCCACGCCGATCCAGCCTATCACTACCGGGAGATCATGACCGCCCTGCAGACAGCGGCCCGCAAGATGCCCCGCGTGGACGCGATCGGAGGCAGTGCTGCGGGGGTCTATGTTGACAACACGGTCCGTATCGCGTCCCTCTTTCGCGGCGTGCCCAAGGAACGGTATGGGGAGATCCGGACCATGTTCCTGCGCATCCGCGACGAGATGGGCGTGCCCCTCGAGATCGCCAATGATGGAGATGTGACCGCCCTTGCGGGATCGATGTCGCTGGAAGACAACGGCATCCTGGGCATCGCTATGGGGTCGAGCGAAGCCAGTGGCTACGTGAACCTGGAGGGCAACATCACCGGCTGGCTCAACGAGCTGGCCTTTGCCCCGATCGACTACAATCCCGATGCCCCAATGGATGAGTGGTCCGAGGACAGGGGCGCCGGGGCATCCTACTTTTCGCAGCAGTGCGTGTTCCGCCTCGCACCCCGGGTCGGGATCGAGCCCCCGGATGAGCTGACACCTGCAGACCAGCTCAAGTTCATCCAGAGCAAGCTGGAAGCGGGACACCAGGGGGCCCGTGAGATCTGGGAGAGCATCGGGATCTATTTGGGATACGCGCTCGCGCATTACGCAGATTTCTACCCGATCAAGCACGTGCTCATCTTGGGACGCTGTACGTCTGGCAGCGGCGGGCCGCTGATCCTGGAGGGCGCTCGCGAGGTGCTCGCATCCGAGTTCCCGGAACGCGCAGGCCAGATCCACATCCAGTTGCCCGATGAAAAGAGCCGCCGGGTAGGACAGGCTATCGCCGCCGCGAGCCTGCCCGCACTCGAGTAGCACCGGCTCCGCGTCAGCCAGCCACCTGCCGGCTCTCTGGATCCGGTGGGTGCTGCAGGGAGGCCCGCATGCAGTTACACCTCGATACAGCAGAGATCTTTGTGCCAGATGGCCTGCCGGCGGAAGAGGCGCTGGCAAGAACGACGCACATGGCCATCGGGGCGCACCAGGACGACCTCGAGATCATGGCCTTTGACGGCATTTTGGCGTGCTTCCACCAGCCCAGCCGCTGGTTCACCGGCGTAGTGGTGACCAACGGAAGTGGATCCCCAAGAGACGATGTGTACAAGGACTATGACGACGAGCGGATGCGCTCGATCCGGCGGGTGGAGCAGAGAAAGGCGGCCGTCGTCGGAGAGTACGCGGCCCAGGTGCTGCTCGACTATCCCAGCTCCGCAGTTAAGGACGGCGCCAACAAGGCTCCGGTGGATGATCTGGCTGCCCTGCTCCGCGCTACCAGGCCGCAGGTCCTGTATACCCACAACCTGGCTGACAAGCACGACACGCACGTCGGAGTTACGCTCCGCGTGATCGAGGCGATTCGCGGACTGCATCGAGAGGAACGCCCTGAGCGGGTGTATGGCTGTGAGGTATGGCGCGACCTGGACTGGATGACAGACGTCGACAAGGTCGCCTTTGACGTTTCACAGCACGAGAACCTTCAAGCGGCCCTGCTGGGCGTGTTCGACTCTCAGATCTGCGGGGGAAAGCGATACGACCTGGCGACGATGGGCCGGCGGCGTGCCAACGCGACGTACTATGCCTCGCACAGCACGGACATCGCGACGGGTATGGTCTTTGCAATGGATCTCACGCCTCTGATCCACGATCCTGGCCTCTCCATCCAGGCCTACCTCCAGGCGATCATCGATCGCTTCAGCCGGGACGTCGCGGATCGACTGACAAAGTTTCTTTGAGGAGAGCCATGTCGCACCCTGCGCTCGTTGTGATGGCCGCCGGTATGGGAAGCCGGTATGGTGGGCTAAAGCAGCTCGACCCCGTCGGTCCCAGCGGGGAGATCATCCTCGACTATTCCGTCTACGACGCTCTGCGTGCGGGGTTTGGGCGCGTCGTCTTTGTGATCAAAGCAGAGATCGAGGATGCATTTCGGGAAAAGGTGGGCCGGACGATCGAAGGGCAGTGCGAGGTCGCCTATGTCTTCCAGAGGCTGGACGATGTGCCCGAAGGCTTTGCCGTACCTCCGGGCAGGGCGAAACCTTGGGGTACTGCGCACGCCACCTACAGCGCTCGGCACGTGGTAGATGTGCCCTTTGCGGTGATCAACGCGGACGACTTTTACGGGCGTTCCTCCTTCCAGGTCCTGCACGATCACCTGCGCACGGCACGGGATGGGAACGTGCACGACTATAGCATGGTCGGGTTCAAGCTGGAGAACACACTCACCGAGCACGGGCACGTGTCGCGCGGGGTGTGCACCGTCGACGCGGAAGGCTACCTCCAAGAGGTGCGCGAGCGCACGCGCATACAGAGGTCCGGCGATCGGATCGTATACACGGAGGACGGGGAAAACTGGACCGAGATCTCGAGGGAGGCCACTGCCTCGATGAACATGTGGGGATTCACCCCCAGCCTGTTCTCCGAGTTGGAGACCCGCTTCCGGTCTTTCCTTCAGGAGAACGTAGACCGCCTCCTCAAGGCCGAGTTCTTTTTGCCCGACTTTGTGGGACGCCTGACAAAAGAGGACCGAGCGCAGGTCAAGGTTCTGCCGACGGACGAGCGGTGGTTTGGGGTCACGTATAGGGAGGACAAGCCAAGGGTCGAGCAGGCCGTGCTGGATCTGATCCGCCAGGGGATCTATCCGCACAACCTGTGGGGATGATGTCCCGTGAGGCGGAGAGTCGGCAGCCTAGATGGCGCACGGGAGCAACCCAGGCCAGCACACCTGCGCCAGAAAACACAGAACCTGCCTGAGCGAGTACCACCCATACGTGGCGGTCGCCGCTCAGGCAGGTTTGAGCTGGCACAACACGCATCAGCGAAAGGGATCAGTCCGGCTTGCGCCCCTTCCGCCGCATCCAGATCCCCAGCCAGACCACCAGTGCCACCAGCACGAGAAACGGCCCCAGCACGACAACGGTCCAGATCACTGCGTTCCCTATCGCGCGCATGGTGCCTCCCAGGACACGTGACGCGCTTCGGTAGGTCTCGTCGGGCCGCCAGACCACCGGGGTGGGCGTGGGGGTCGTGGTGGGCGTCGCCGTCGGCGTGGGTGTGGGGATCTGCGGCGAAAGGTGCACGGTGATCGTAGAGTAGGCCGAACGATCCTTGAGGTAGTTCATCTTGCCCTTGATCTCTTCGATCTGGGCGGTGATCTCGGACAGCTCTTGGTTGACTTGCAGCGACTCTTCGACGGTTGTGGCCTTGTCCAGGAAGGCGCAAATGCGGATCTCGGTGGCCTCCAGGTTGCGCAGGCGGGACTCGAGGTCAACGTACAGGTCCGTGACATCGGTGCCAGAAGCGTTCTCGTCCAGCACACGAATCGCCAAGCCGCGCAGGCGCCGTATCGCGGTCTCGTACTCCTCTGAAGGCACGCCGATGGTCAGGCAGGCAGATCAGATATGGACTTGGCAAAGAGCGTTTCATCGGTATGCTCCTCCTCGATGAGCATGCACCAGTTGCACCCACGTCATATCACAAATGAGGTCATGCAGTCAGTGGTTTCTTGGCTGGGTTCGCCTGAACAGCACCGTCGCGCTGGCAGCAGCGACCAGCGTGGCCGCCAGCCAGTAGCCAAATACGGCATTCCAGCCAACCCCATCCAGCAACCGCCCGGCCGCAAGGGCGCTGATCCCTCCACCGATGTAGGAGGCGAAATCCAGGAAACCCGCTACGGCGGCGACGCTTCCCTCCTCGCTAAAGCTCAAGGGGATGGAGGTAAGCAGCAGGGCGTTGATCCCGTACACCGCCATGCCACACACGCCGAGCAGGACCACCGCGATCCACCAGGAGCCTGTGCCGCTGGACAGCATGAACCCAATCATCGCCAGGCCAACGACCAAGGACAAGCCAATGATCCCCGGCGCTTCGTGCGATCGAAAAAGGCGATCGCTCAGCCACCCGGCGAGCAGCGAGCCAGCCAGGCCAAAAAGAGGAAGCACGCTCGCCGCCAGCGCCGCACTGCTCACTGGCATGTCCAGGGCATCGACCAGGAACGTGGGCGCCCACAGGTTGAGCCCGTCCTTGATCATGCTGGCGAACACACAGGTCACGGCCGCCCAGCGGAGTCGTGGATGTGCGAGCAGCGAGCGCAGGATCTCGCCCATGCCGACGTGAGACCGCGCGGCACTCCTGGGCACCGAGAATCCCACGGCCTGGGGCGTGCTGCGCACGCCGACCAGCCACAGCCCACCCACCCCAGCAAAAAAGAGCGCGGGCAGCCAAAAGGCGTAGCGCCAGCCCCACCGACTGACCAGCCACCCGCCCACGGCCCAGGCCACCAGGTGACCGAGCACAAAGCAAGGACTAAAGAACGCAGTGATCCGTCCCCTGCGGCGGGGATCGAACCAGGCCGCGATCGTCTTCATAATCGCCGCCCAGCCCATCGACTGCGCCCAGCCGTTCAGGCCCCACAGGGCGATCATCACCCACAGCGCGCTGGATGCGCCAAACGCCGCGCTGCAGGCTGCGGAAAGGAGCATGCCTGCGCCCACAAACCAGCGGGCGTTCGCTTTCTGGCCCAGCGTGCCATTGACCAGTTGTCCTATGGCATAGACCCATAGGAACACGCTGCCAATCGCCCCGACGGCGCTTCGATCCCACCCCAGATCGACCTGTATGAGCGGAAGAGCCACGGCGATGTTGACCCGGCACAGGTAAAAGCTGGCATAGCTCAACCAGGCAATGCCAAAGATCCGCCACTGCCAGCGGCGAAGACGGGGATCGATCGAGGGGAGAGAGGTCATGAAGAGACGGCTTTCAGCGGTCAGCAGTCAGCGGTCAGCGGTCAGCGGTCAGCGATCAGCCTTCAGCTCTCAGGCAGAGCGCTCACTTTAAAGCTAGAGGCTGATCGCTGACCGGGACATGTGCTGCGAGCCCTATAGGCCCTCCGGCTCGTCGATGGCCTGATAGCTGAGCGAGTAGAGCCGATAGTAGGCACCTTGCTTGGCCAGGAGCGCCTCGTGCGTGCCTCGCTCGATGATCTCGCCATGATCCATCACCAGGATCTGATCGGCCTTGGTAATCGTAGACAGCCGGTGGGCGATGATGAACGAGGTGCGTCCCTCCAGCAAGCGCTCCATCGCATCCTGGATCATGCGCTCTGTCTGAGTGTCCACACTCGAGGTCGCCTCATCGAGGATCAAGATGCGCGGATCGGCCAAGAGAGCACGCGCAAAGGAGAGCAACTGCCGCTGCCCCACTGAGAGAAGCGCCCCTCCTTCCTGGATCTCGGTCTGGTATCCTGCGTTCAGTTCTTCGATGAACTCGTGCGCGCCCACAGCCCTGGCGGCCTCGATCGCCTCCTCGTCGGTGGCATCCAGCCGCCCATAGCGAATGTTGTCCATGACCGTGCCATTGAACAGAAACGTCTCCTGGAACACCGTTCCGATCTGCCGGTGCAAGCTGGACATCGCCACATCGCGCACGTCATGTCCATCTACCCGAATCGCGCCGTCGTCGATGTCATAGAAACGGCTGAGCACCTTGATCATGGAGCTCTTGCCCGCTCCGGTCGCGCCCACAAACGCCACCATCTGCCCCGGTTCGGCTTCGAGGCTGATATCCTTGAGTACTACCGTCTCGGCATCATAGCTAAACACGACGTGGTCGAACTGCACGCGCCCTTGAACTGGAGGCAGGTCGATCGCGTCGGGCCCGTCAACCATCGATGGTTCTGTGTCGAGCAGGTCAAAGATCCGCTCGCCGGAGGCCATGGCCGACTGGAGCTGGTTGTAGCGCGAGGCCAGGTCGCGGATGGGGAAGAAAAAGTTGCTGATGTACATCGTAAAGGCGATCAACGTGCCCGCGCTCAGTTCGGCTCGGAGCACCTGTGTGCCTCCATACCAGATCACCAGGCCCACGGCGACCATGCTCAGCAGGTCGATGCTCGGGAAAAAAGTGGCCGAGAGACGCGCAGATTGCACATTGGCCTCAAAGTGTTCCTGGTTCAGCTCACCCGCGAATCGCCGGTAGTTCGTCTCCTCACGGGAAAAGGACTGCACAACGCGCACGCCGTTGATGTTCTCCTGCAGGTCGGCATTCACCCTGGCGATCGCCCTCTGCGCCCAGCGATACACTTCGCGAGCCCGCCGGCGCCAGATCTCTGTGGAGACGATCATGATCGGCAGCACAGCAAAGGAAACCAGCGACAGACGGGCATTCATGGTGAACATGATGGCGATCGTGCCCACCAGGTTGATCAGGTCGTTGATCAAGAAGACCACCGACCACGTGACCAGCTCTTCCACGCGGTTCACGTCTGTGGTCATGCGCGACATCAACCGCCCCAACTCGTGCTCGCTGAAAAAGTCCATAGACAGTGTCTGGAACTTTTCAAAGATCTGGTTGCGCATCTGGCGGATCACGGTGGACCCCACCCAGGACATGGTGTTGATCCGCCCGGTGACGGCGAGCGCGTTGAGCGCATTCAGCCCCAGATACACGATCACCATGCGGAACAAATAAGTGCGCTGCCCGCCGGCGATGCCGACGTCGATGATCTGCGAGACGATCCACGGTCTGGACAGGTTGATCAGCGCGGTCGTGGTCATGATCACCGCAGCGATCACGACCAGCCCCGCATATGGGCGCAGGTAAGAGAGCAGCCGGCGCGTGATCTGGGCATCGTATTCCTTGTATCGGTATTCCTCTTCCAATACTTCTGTTGGTTTCTTGGTCACGTCGCTACCCTCCCGGCCGCTCAGCCAGACAACCCGCTCATCAGCGCTGCCCCCTCCGCCGAGCTCTTGCGCGCGCCGCGCGGCTGTTCCTCGATCAGCCCGCCCATCCCCATCAGTTCGCGCCGCAGCCGTTCCTGGTCCCGGAGTTGCAGGTCATAGATCTCTCTGTATAGGCCCCCCTCAGCCAGCAGCGCCGCGTGTCGTCCTCGCTGTAGAACGTGCCCGTGGTCCAGCACCAAGATCTGGTCGGCCTCTACCAGGGTCTGCAGTCGCTGAGCGATCACAAAGGTCGTCCGGCCCTCCATCAGTGTCCTGAGCGCTTGCTGAATGAGGTATTCGGTCTCCGTGTCCACGCTCGATGTCGAGTCGTCCAGGATCAAAATCCGGGGGTCCATCAGCAGCGCGCGAGCGATGGCAATGCGCTGTCGCTGCCCTCCCGACAGGGTCACCCCGCGTTCGCCGACCGGAGTATTATAGCCGTCTACGAACTCGACGATGAAATCGTGCGCTCGCGCGGCCTTGGCGGCTGCGATGACCTCACCATCAGACGCGTCCTGGCGACCGTAGGCGATGTTCTCGCGGATCGTCGCAGAAAAGAGCAGACTCTCCTGGAGCACGATGCCGATCTGCCCGCGCAAGCTGTCCAGCGCCACTTCCCTGACGTCGACCCCGTCCACCGAGACCCGCCCCCGGTCCCTGGGCACGTCGTAGAAGCGAGGGATCAGATTGACGACCGTGGTCTTGCCAGAGCCGGTCTTGCCGAGCAAGGCGATCACCTGTCCCGGCTCAGCCTCCAGATCCACGTCGCGCAGCACGTACGTATCGCTGTGGGGATAGCGGAAAGAGACGTTCTCAAAGGTCACGCGGCCCTGCAGTCGACCGAGCACGCTGGCGTTCTCGGGAGAGTGTATCGTGACCGGCTCATCCAGCAGGTCGAACACGCGCTCGGCGGAGGCCAGCGCCTCGGAGAGCATGTTGACAAAGAACCCCAAGCGGCGGGCAGGCATGCCCAGCATAGCCACGTAGCCGTTAAAGGCGGCCAGCGTACCGATCGTCATGCTGCCGGCAAGGACTTCTCGGCCGCCAAACCACAGTATCAGGGCCTCGCTCAGGAAGACGATGACGGACATGGCTGGAAAGTTGATCGAGAAGTAGCGGATGACGTTGATGCGCCGCTCGAACACATCCTGGCTTTGTTTGTGGAACTTTACGATCTCGTACGGTTCCCGCGCAAAACCCTTGACCACCTGCACGCCCTGCAGGTTCTCCTGGAGGATCGAGTTCAGCTTACCCCTGGCCTGCATGATCTCGCCAAACTTGGAGCGGGCGAGACGGCCAAAGCGGATGGCCAGCGCAAAGAGAAAGGGCAGAGGTGCGAGGGCGATTAGCGCCAGGCGGGCATCTTGGATGACCAGGATAGTGATCGTGGCGACGGACATCACGGTGATGCTGACCACTTCCAGCAGCCCAACAGAGGCGAACTGCTGGACCGCGTTCACATCCCCTGTGCAGCGGGTCATCAACTGTCCGGTCTGTGCGCTGTCGTGAAACGCAAAGGGCAGGTTCTCGATATGCTTGTACAGCTTGTTCTTGAGATCGTATGACACGCGGAAGGCAAGCCAGTCGCTGAAATAGCGCTGCCCAAACGAGACCGCAGCCTTGCCCAGGCCAATACCGAGGATGATCAGTCCTGCTGTCACCATAAAGTCCGCTCTGCCGCCACCGACCCCAACGTCGATCACCTGGCGCAGCAGCCACGGGATGGTAAGGTCCAGTGCCATGCCGACCAACAAGCACGCATAGGCCACCGAAAGCCTGCCCCGGTAGGGCTTGACCAGGCTCCACATCCTGAGTACCATACGCATATTGCGTCCTTTCCAAGAGATCGCAATCTTTTCCCGAGAGCACCAAACCACGATGCTGTGTCGCTCAGACCAGGCCACGGGAAAGGGCGCGATGCGCACCCTGGGGACGATCGATAGATAGTAAAACTGGCAGGAGTGTCTCCTGCCAGGTCCCCTTGACACCTCTGGATACCATCCCAACACCTAGAAACGAACAACCTGGCCATTATACCCGCATCTATAGAAAAGCACAAAAAGGAATCATTTGCGCCGGAGAGGATTCTGTGGCACAATGCCTGCGGCCCATTGAGTGTGACAAGCAAGGTCGAGCGTGAAAGATGACCCAAGTCAACACGTATGCCCTGGATGACACGATCGCCGCCATCGCTACGCCGGTCGGATGCGGCGGGATCGGCATCGTGCGCCTCAGCGGCGACAACGCGCTGCCCATCCTGAACCGGATCTTGAAGGGATCGCGGCGCGAGCTGGTCCCGTACAGGTTGACCTACGGACACATCACCGATCCCGAGGCAGGCGAGACAGTGGACGAGGTGCTGGTGGCGTATATGCCAGCGCCCAAAACGTACACCCGGCAGGACATCGTCGAGATCAACTGCCACGGCGGGCCTGTTCCCCTGCGTCAAGTCCTCGATCTGTGTCTTGCTCACGGCGCCCGTTTGGCTGGGCCGGGCGAGTTCACGCTGCGCGCCTTTCTGAACGGCCG
>JADHXD010000209.1 GCA_016783145.1 Anaerolineae bacterium | reverse complement strand
TGCTCTATGAGAAGAACGAATGCCACACCTGCCATGGAGAGCGTGCGGAGGGTCTGCCCGACAAGGGCGCCGCGCTGGCAGGCACCTCGCTCGCCGTGGAAGAATTCGAGGACATCCTCAGGACCGGGGCTAGAGGCAGGTTGGGCAACGATCACCTGTATGGTACCAGCGCGATCACCTCGTCCGGCATCAAGGCCGTACACGCCTATCTGCAATCGCTGGGAGACTAGGGCTGGGCACAACCGATCTTTCGTCCCCTGTGCCACGCTACAGGAGAGACGCGGTGACCTCGCGATGGGGACAGGCCACCGTCGCACGAAGGCGCCCCGACTCCTGAGGCCGCGGCGTGACCGGCTGATCTTGAGGTGGGCTTCCGGCTTGCCGAGGCTACTGCCCGGCACCTGGTGCCCCGAGGGATGGCCGAGACAGGCGTGCGAGAACGCGTCCGCTGACCCAGATCCACAGCGTATGCATCACGATCATCCACCACAGTGCGTGGATCATCAGCGAAGAAAAGGCGGTAAACAGCGCGCAGATCCAGTCCCGCACGACGAGAACTCCGCGAGAGGTAAAGAGAAGGTGCCTCCGCCAGGGGTTGAGCGTCCAGCCAAGCGTGATCAGGGCCAGGCTAACCAGGGCTACCGATACGGGATCCGTGGTCAGTGTAGCGACAAAGCCCCGGTATAGGGCCCACAGCATCTGCACCAGGATCGCTTCCCGCAGGGCCGTCCACCAGGGGATCAGGACTGGATCCACTCCGATGCCTGGCACAGCGCGAGCGTACCACACCCACACTGCGATCAACAGGCACAAGGTCCCGAGGGCGACCGCTACCCCCGTCGTCACTCGGTCCATTGCTTGCGCATCATTCAGACCAAGCAGTTGCAGAAAGCCGCCGCTCTCCCACTCGTCCACATACGCGGTTGTAACGCCCACCTGAGCGTTCAACCCGCCTCGCCACAGCACAGCGAAAGGGATGCCCGCATAGTACAGCACCCGTGCGACCTGCGCCAGGCCGTGGCCTGCCACCGACCGCGCCAAGGTGGTCACAAGCCGGTGTCCGGTGCCCGCATAGAACAGGCGCCAGGAAAGATGGGCAGCCAAGACATCGATCGTCAGCGCACACAGCACCAGGAGGGCCAGCTTCTCACGTCCCATCTGAGCGGACAGCAGCCAGGCCAACCGATCGCCGATCAAGAAAGGACGCACCTCCCTCTCATATGATCTCCGGATTCAGCGGCGCGACTAGGGTGACCAGGGTCCCTTCACCCAGCACCGACTGGATGGTCGTCCGCCCGTTGACCAGGTCAGCGCGTTCCTTCAAGTTCAGGAGCCCAAAACTGCCACGCTGGTCATAGTCGAGCATCGTCGCCTCAAAGTCAAACCCATCGCCGTCATCCTCTATCTCGACGACAAAACTGCCAACCTCGACGTACATCCGGACCCAGATCCGTTCCGCCTGGGCATGCTTGATGGCATTGTTCAGGGATTCCTCTGTGGTGAACCAGGCAACGGCCTTGAGGTTGACGTCCAGTCGGTCCTCCAATTCCTCTTCGATCTCCAGGAGGATGGACGGCCCGCCTGGCTCCCGGAGTCCCTCGACAAGCTGCTCGACTGCGGCCTTGAGTCCCTGCGTTTCCAGCACGACCGGGTGCAGGGTAAACAGCATAGTGCGGATCTCTTTGGTGGTCCGCCGGGCCAGGTCTTCGAGCTTGAACAGCTCATCCTTTGCCTTCTGCGGGTCCCGATCCAGGAGCAAACGAACGAAATTGAGGCGCATCGCGATCGCCGCAATGGACTGTGTGGGGCCATCGTGCAGATCCCGTGCCACCCGGGTGCGCGTCTCTTCTTCCACCTCGATGATCCGCTCTTTCTCCTCCTGCAGATCGCGATAGAGGCGGGCCACGATCAGGGCAACCACAGCCTGATTCGCCACCGCGGTCGCAAGCTCAACGTGCTCCTCCCCAAAGACCCCGTGAGTGGGACTGGCAAACACAACTGCACCGTACAACTCAAAACCGGCCCGCATGGGCACGCAGATCGCAGCCCGGCAGCGGCGGAAGGGGGTGTACTGCCGCAGTTCCGGATCATCGGCCAGGCTGTCCAGCAGCAGCGGCTCGGCCCTGCTCAGCACATGCGAGAGCGCCCCCTGTTCTCCCTTGACCGCCAGGTCCATTTCCAAGTAGCTGATGCCGCGCGCCGCGGCGATGTACAACCCGTCCTGACCATAGAGGTACACGGCCCCGGCCGGACGATTGCTAAGGACGATCTTGGCGTCGGCCAGCTCTTCAAAGCCCACGGCACTGATCTCGAGCACTGCGTCCAGGATCTTGTCGGGGTCGAGTGTGACGCTCAACATACTGGACATCTCATAGATCGCACGCGCGCGGTCCGCGGCAGCCTGCAGGCGGCGAAGCTCAGCGTCCCGTGCCTCCGTCTCATCGACGTTCGGCGCTGGCGGATTCTTGACGTTCTCTGCCAGCAAGCCACCGAGCGCAGACACGAGGATCAAGGGAAAGGACTGGAGGATCGCAGGAGCGAGCACAGACGAGGCCTCCGCGAAACTGGCCTTGGATAGGACGATCACCCAGTAAGCTGCGGCCAACAGGGTCCCATCGATCAGCCCAGCCAGCCACTCAAAGCGGACGCTCAGCGTCAGGATGGGAACAAAGCAGTAGAAAAGCATGCCTGGCCCGCCCAGATAGAGGAGGATCAGCGAGAACAGGCTGTCGAGGATCGGGAACGTAAAGGCCACCTCATCGGGAAAAGAGCGCGCGTAGAGCAGGATCACAGGGATCGCATCGACGACGATCTTGACAGCGGTGACGATCAGGATCGGCCAGGCGTCAGAACCAGAATGGAGAGGGAAGGTGATGGTAGTCGCCAGCACGACGCCCAGAAGCGCCAACAAACGTCCGTATGCAGCGATCAGGTCAAGCCGTCGGATCATGCGAGATGACATCCGGCCCCTTCCCACCAGCGCCAACACCAAAAAGGGCCGCGGCAAGGTTACCGAGGCCCAAGACTTTGGATCGGCGAGGGAATCGAGTTCGCTCAACCGCAAATACACACCGTGTGGGCTTCCTCTGCAAGCCAGAGGGTACTCAGTATGCCTCGCACACGCCTGTGAGGGCACGTCATACCAGACGATACGGCCCGCGGAAAAGACAAAGGTGGGCGAAGAGGGACTTGAACCCACGCCCTCACGGATGTGAACCGTGCGCTCTGACCAACTGAGCTATTCGCCCACGTGCTCTCATTATAGCACCTCTAAGGGGATAACGCAAATCTGACCTTCTTTACAGTGTAGCCGCGGCTCCTTGCCCCGCGCGCGACTCAGCGGCTGTGCCCTCAGGCAACCCAAGATTGCGTCCGAGCCCCAAACGAGTATAATACGACTGCAGCCCGCGGTCCGCGGGCCGGCTCCAGCAGGCGGCGCGCGGCTAGTTGGGTGGCGCTCAAGCCTGGAGGGCGCGATCCGCCGTCCTGCCAGTTCAGAGAGGAGAAGCCAAGATCCGTCACAGACCACCGGTACCCACCGTCCTGATCGGCTTTCTTGGGCTGCTCGCGCTCTTGCCATTCGGCTCCGCCTGGGCCCAGTCGCCGAACAGCGCGGCTCTCGTCATCCAGCACGCCGACGGAACCGTGTCGACGCAGTGCGTCGAATTCGCCGAAGCCAAGATCACGGGTATGGACGTGCTGCTGCGCTCGGGACTCGAGGTGCTCTACACGGGCGGGAGCGGCATGGGAGCCCTGGTCTGCAAGATCGATGGCGAGGGTTGTGACGATCCCGGGGCCTGCCTCTGCGAATGTCGAGGCTCTCGCTGCGTGTACTGGTCGTATTGGCATCTGATCGACGGCATCTGGCAGTACTCGCCCATCGGCGCCAGCCAGTTCACCGTCAGGCCAGGGACCGTAGAGGGCTGGGTCTGGGGGCCAGGCTCGGTCACTGAGGCCAGCCCCCCTCCGGTAGTTCCCTTTGATCAGATCTGCAGCTTGGCGACGCCAACGTCCAGGCCCACTGGCACGCCGTCAGCGACGAGCAGCCCATCCCCCGCCGCTACGTGCCCTGTCGGGGCGTGGCCAACCGCCGTCGCCACGTCTACGGGCAGTCCGCAGCCTTCTTCCACCCGCCCGACCGAGCCTGGCGTGAGAGCCGCGCTCACGCCGGTGCCCAGCCCTTCGCCATCGATTCCCCCGTCGACGCAAAACCTGGCTTCTGCAGCTCCGACGCCGGTGCTGACCAACGCCGCGACTCGCACTTTCACATCGACCGCAAACGCGACGCCTATGGCCTTCTCGACCACGCCGGCACAGCGGGTCGCGTCCTCACCGTCGCCGCCAAGTCCTGTATGGCGCAGCTACTTGCTCTTTGGCGGCATCCTCGCACTCCTCGGGGCGATCGCCCTGATCGTGCGCCGGCAAGGCAAACCCGAACTGAGGCCCTAGAAAGAGCGGGCAGCGCGCAGCCTCTCTGCTTTCCTTCACCTCCTGCTCACTTGCCACCAGCACAGGCGAATATGACGGGAGTCATACCGATCCGGGACAGATGGTGACATCGCTCACTACATTCCCTGAGCCAAGTGTGCTATCCTTTGTATGCCAACACATACCATCCGCGACCGGGCCTGGCCAAGAGGTCGAGCCAGGTGAACACTTCCCGGGACGACAGCGGTGCGTCGTGACCTTTTCCCGCGTTCCGTGTTAGATCTTCTGAGCGAACCGACATGTCAAGCACGAACCAAGGCGATATCACTTCCTGAGCGATGAGGCTGCTTTCGACAACTGGCGAGGCGGCCTTTTCTGTTAGGTTGCGGTCTGGCTTGGAGGCTTTAATGACCGACTGTTAGGCGGAGGATAGGCACCCTGTCCGCCGATGTGGTATCATCCATCTACCTGTATCGAACTGCTCGTCGAGAAGAGAGGACGCTACCAGTGAACATTCTGCTCGTCTACCCCGAGTTTCCCGACACGTTCTGGAGCTTCAAACACGCCCTCAAGTTCATTCGCAAAATGGCAGGTGCGCCGCCGCTGGGCCTGCTCACCATTGCCGCATTGCTGCCTGAAAGCTGGGAGAAGCGGCTGATCGATGTCAACGTGACCAAGCTTACACAGAAGGACCTGGCCTGGGCCGACTATGTGTTCATCAGCGCGATGGTGGTGCAGCGCGAGTCTGCGAACAAGATCATCGCGCGTGCCCAGGAAGCGGGCGTCCCAGTCGTGGCGGGAGGGCCGCTCTTCACTTGCGAGCCAGAGCAGTATCCACAGGTCGATCACCTGGTGCTCAACGAGGGCGAGGTCACGCTCCCCCTCTTCCTGGCGGATCTGGAGCGAGGATCTGCCCGGCGGGTATACACCTCCGACGAATATCCAGACATCCAGCAGACGCCGGCTCCCATTTGGGGATTGGCGGACCTAAAGCGATACGCCTCGTTGAGCATTCAGTTCTCACGAGGCTGTCCCTACAACTGCGACTTTTGCAACGTGACCGTGCTGTTCGGACACCGACCGCGCACCAAGACCGCCGCGCAACTGATCGCCGAACTGGGTGGGATCTATGCGCTGGGGTGGCGCGGGCCCGTCTTTTTCGTCGACGACAACTTTATCGGCAACAAAAAGCAGCTCAGGGCAGAGATCCTGCCCGCGCTGATCGAATGGCGGAAGGGCAAGGTCGGCCTTCCTTTCAACACGGAAGTGTCGGTCAATATCGCTGACGACCCGGACCTGATGCACATGATGGTAGACGCCGGGTTCAACACGGTGTTTGTGGGCATAGAGACCCCAGATGAAGACAGCCTTGCGGAATGCGGCAAGTTCCAGAACCGGGGGCGCGATCTGGTTGAGACTGTGAAACGCATTCATCGCGCGGGCCTGCAGGTGCAGGGAGGGTTCATCGTCGGCTTTGACAGCGATACGCCGTCCATTTTCCAGCGGCAGATCGACTTTATCCAAAACAGCGGCATCGTCACCGCCATGGTGGGCCTGCTTCAGGCTCCCTACGGCACAACGCTCTACCAGCGCCTGAAGGGAGAGGGACGCGTAGTCAGCAACATGTCAGGCGACAACGTGGACGGCTCGACGAACATCATCCCCAAGATGAACATCGAGACACTGCGCGCAGGGTACAAGATGATCTTGAGCCAGATCTATTCCCCCGGGCTCTACTACGATCGCGTCAAGACCTTCCTGAGGGAATACCATCCCCCCAAGATAGGGGTCCACATGGATTTCGAGCACATCCTCGCCCTGTTCCGTTCCATCTACCAACTGGGCATCAGGGGCGCGGAGCGCGTGCACTACTGGCGGCTCTTTTTCTGGACGCTGTTCTCGCGTCCCAGGCTGTTCCCGTTGGCGATCACCCTGGCGATCTATGGCTACCACTTTCGCCAGGTCTGTGAGCTGCACGTTCTCTAGCGCAGGGGTCAACGATCGGAAAGAGTCATCGATCGCCAGAGCGCACCGCACGAAGCGAGGCCCGGCGTGCTCTTTGCGTTGGGTCGGACCACGCACCGCCAGCTCGAGAGACGTGTCATACCTCCTGAGCGGACCGGAGCGAGGAGGAGAATGCCCGCTATCAAGGTAATCGTGAACCCTGCTGCAGGAAAAGGCGCTGGCGGGCGACAGGCCGAAGAGGTCCGAGCGCGGCTGGCGGCGAACGGGATCGATGGGGATCTGACCCTCACCGAGGGTCCCGGGCACGCCATCGAGATGGCCCGCGAAGCCTCGTTGGCCGGCTGCAAAGTGGTGGTTGCCGCCGGAGGAGATGGCACAACCAACGAGGTGATCAATGGCTTGATGCAGGCAAAGGAGACAGGCGGCGGCGCGGCCTTGGGCGTGATCGGGCTGGGCACAGGCAACGATTTCATGTACGCCGCGGGCATTCCCGAGGACCTGGACGGAGCCTGCCGGTGCCTGGCCCAGGGCCGCCGTCGCTGGATAGACATCGCTCGCGTCCAAGGGGGAGACTGGCCCTGCGGGCGATACGTGGGAAACGGCGTTGGCGTGGGCTTTGACGTTAAGGCGACGATCTTGAGTTTAGATAAACGACTATGGCCTCGGCAATCGCCGAGGTGAATAGGGTACCTTAAAAACCGAGTTTCGCGCCGATTTCAGGCAGCTTTGGCCTTGTTCTTGGTCTTTTTGACCACTTTATGGCGCTCTCGATGT
>JADHXD010000005.1 GCA_016783145.1 Anaerolineae bacterium | reverse complement strand
CGTCACCTCCGCTTCCCCAGGCGACATCCTAGCCTACACCCTCACGATCTCCAACGTGGGCAGTCAAGAAGCCACAAATGTCGCGGTGACGGATATGCTGCCTGAACACACCACGTTTGTCAGTGCTTCCGACGGCGGCCACGTGACCGCGCCTCACAGCGGCACCGTCACGTGGCCAGACTTTGACCTGGTAGCAGGAAGCAGTGCCACCCGGCGGATCACGATCACGATAGATTCACCACTTCCCAGTGGCGTGGAAGAGATCGTCAATACAGCCACTGTTACCGATGATGGCGTCAACGGCCCGGACCTCGAGCCTGGCGACAACACCGACACCGACACCATCACTGTGGAGGCGGCACCCGAGCTGGTGATCACCAAGACCAATGGCGTTACCGTCGCCACGCCAGGCGACCTGCTCACCTACACGCTCACCATCTCAAATGTGGGCAACCAGGGCGCAACGGGCGTGGCGGTAACCGACACACTACCCGATCACACCACGTTCGTTGGCACGACCGAGGGCGGGGCCGAGACGATGCCCGGCGTTGTCGTGTGGCCCGCGTTCAGCCTGGGTGGACAGACAAGCATCACCCGGACGGTCACCGTTGTTGTCCACGACCCTGTGGACAGTGGACTGGAAGAGATCACGAACGAAGCCTCGGTCACAGACGACGGCACCAACGGGCCCGATCCTTCGCTAGCGGATAACCACTGCATCCACACCACTGCCATAGCAGCCGCACCTGACCTGGAGATCAGCAAGACCAACGGGGTGACGACAGCGATGCCGGGCGACGTCTTGACCTACACCATCACCATCTCCAACTCGGGCAATCAGCACGCCACACAGCTTGCACTGACAGACGTCTTGCCTCAAGATGATCGGATTGTGTTCGTCAACGCCTCCGACCAGGGCTTCAACGTCAACGGTGTGGTGGTCTGGTTCGCTTTTGACCTGCTGGGAGGAGAGACCAAGATCCGCACGGTCACGATCCGGGTAAAGGACACCGTGCCCAGCGGCGTGCAGGCGATCGCGAACACGGCGACCATCAGGGACAACGGCGACAACGGCCCCGACCCCACACCCGGCAACAACGTCTACACCCATACGACCGCGATACATGCCGCGCCCGACCTGGTCGTCACCAAAGACAACAACACACTCGTCGCAGCCCCGGGCGACGTCCTGACCTACACACTGACGATCCGCAATGCGGGCAGTCAGAACGCCACGGGCGTGGTGGTGACGGACATGCTGCCCGAATACACCACCTTCCTTGACGCCTCTCCCGGAGCAGATCGGGATGGGCGGGCGATCACGTGGACGATCGGCTCCCTGTACGCGGGGAGCAGCCGGACGCGCATCGCCGTCGTCAGCGTGGACAATACGATCCCCGACGACGTGGGGGTGATCACAAACACGGCCACTGTTGTCGACGACGAATCCAATGGACCGGACCTCTCACCCGGCGATAACGTCTACACCCACACGACCGTCGTGAGCGTCGCCCCAGACCTGTCCGTGACCAAGGATGCCGGGACGTCGGTCACAGTCCCCGGTGATGTGCTGACCTATACCCTGACCATCCGCAACACGGGTACCCAGGATGCCACGGGCGTCGTGGTCACCGACACATTGCCCGAACACACCAGCCTGCTCGCCGTATCTGACGACGGCGCCGAGACCGCACCTGAGAGCCACATTGTCACGTGGCCCACCCTTGACCTCAATGGGAGACAGTCCGTGACGCGTACAGTCACAGTGGAGATAGATGCTCCCTTGCCAGCAGGGGTGGAGGCCGTCGTCAACACGGCCATTGTCGCGGACGATGGCGCCAAAGGACCCGACCCACTTCCTGATAGCAACCGGTACGATCTCACCACAGGAGTGGACGCCGCCCCAGACCTCGTGGTCACCAAGACAAACGGCGTAGCAGCGACCGTCCCGGGAGACACCCTCACCTACACCATCACCGTCTCCAACACAGGAGACCAAGGTGCCAGCGACATCGTCGTGACGGACACTCTGCCGGCGCACACAACCTTCGTCGGGGCCTCGGGTGACGGTCAGCAAGTCGAGCCCGGGGTCGTCGTCTGGCCTCCCTTCGACCTGGCAGCGGGAGAGGGCACACCTCGTACCGTCGTCGTCCAGGTGGACAATCCGCTGTCTGGCGGCGTGGAGACCATCGTCAACCGGGTCGTCGTCGCCGACGATGGCGCCAGTGGGCCCGACCGCGATCCAGGTAACAACGCTCACAGTCAAACCACCACCGTGTACGCCGTGCCCGACCTTGTCATTACCAAGGACACTGGGGTGGACATCGCCGTGCCAGGCGACATCCTGACCTACACCATCACCATTCAGAATGCGGGCAACCAGAACGCAACCAAACTGACGTTAGTGGACCAACTGCCCGCGCACACGACGTTCCGCTCTGCGTCGAACGGGTATGTGCACCTGGGTGGCTACATCTCCTGGGTCGCCTTTGACCTGAATGGAGGAGAGACGATCACTCGCACAGCGACGATCCGCGTGCACGATCCGTTGCCCAGCGGTGTCCAGGTCATCACGAACAGCGTGACCGTGCAGGACGACGGAGTGAATGGGCTTGACCCGACTCCTGAGAACAACACCGATGTCCACGTCACCGTTATGGACGCCGTGCCCGACCTGGTGATTACACAGACCAACGATTCTCTGATTGCCGCACCGGGCGATCTGCTCACCTACGCCATCACCATTTCGAACGAGGGCAGTCAGGACGCCAGGGGTATCGTGGTGACCGCCGTGCTTCCCGACCATACAGGGTTTGACAAGGCTACCGGCGGCGGCGCCCACGCAGGGGGCGTTGTCACTTGGTTGATGGATTCCCTCAATGCAGGGACCAGCCGTGACGTTGTGGTCGTAGTCAAGGTGGTCGCTCCACTGCCGGAGGGCGTAGAGCTGATCACGAACACCGTCGCCGTCAGCGACGATGGAACCAACGGCCCAGACCTTCATCCCGATGACAACATCTGCACGCACACGATGATCGCCAGCGCTGCCCCAGATCTGATCGTCGTAAAAGGCCTCGATCGGACAGTCGCGGTGCCCGGCGAGATTCTGACCTACACCCTGCTGGTTCGCAACAAGGGCAATCAGAACGCGACAGGGCTGGCACTGGTCGACCGGCTGCCGGCACACACTGCCCTTTTCAGCGCCTCAGACGGTGGAACCGAAGATCCGCCGGGCATCGTTACCTGGCCCCGCCTCGATCTGCCAGGAGGAGAAACCTTCACCTACACGATCGCGCTCACCATGGGAAACCCCTTGGTGAGCGGTGTGGAGGCGCTCACCAACACTGCTGTTGTGAGCGACGACGGAGCGAACGGTCCCGATCCAACGCCTGAAGACAACACCAGCCTGTACGTCATCGCTGTAGACGCTGCTCCGGACCTGGTCATCCGCAAGACGAACGACCTCACTGTCACTATGCCGGGCGATATCCTGGTCTACGTCATCGAGGTCTCGAATGTGGGCACCCAGGACGCCACAGAGGTGCGGGTGACCGACGTGGTACCTGACCATACGACATTCCTGAGTGCCTCTGATGGCGGCGATGAGACACCCCCCGGCAGTAGCAACGTGGCCTGGCCTGCTTTCGACCTGAACGGCGGAGCGCCCGTCACCCGCACCATCACGCTCCAGGTCAACGAGCCGCTCCCCGACCAAGTGGGAGCCCTCTACAGCACGGCGACAGTCGCCGATGACACGTACAACGGGCCAGATCTGAATCCTGGAGACAACCAGGTCACCGTGGTCACACCGATCACACGAAGGATCTTTAAGGTGCATCTGCCCACGGTCTTGAGCAGCTACCGGTCTCTATGTACGCCGTTCTTTGACGGTTTTGACGATCCTGGAAGCGGTTGGCCCACCCAAAACGACGCGTACGTGCAGATGGGCTATCGGAATGGAGAGTACCAGGTCTGGAACAAGACGGCAGAGCTGAGGATCGTGCCGGCACCGGCTGAACCCGCCACTCGGTACGTCCTGGAGACGGACGCTCGCTGGTCGGACCTCGGGCACGAGTATGGGTTGATCTTTGGGCTGTCCGACCCCTTGTCTTCACAGGCGCCCATTCCTCCGTACTACCGGTTCGTGATCGATCCCGTCCAACAGCGCTATCGACTCAAGTACTACGATGGGCAAGATTGGGAGTGCGTCAACCAAGCCGAGCCTTGTTGGGTAGACTCGCCCCATATCCGCGCGGGTTCTGCGCGCAACTCCCTGAAGGTAGAATGCACAGACACAGCGATCGCTCTCTACGTCAACGAAGAGTTCCTGTGGCAAGGGCCAGCGCCATATTCCTGTAGCGGATGGGTGGGTGTGGAGACCCAGTCCTTATTTGCGGCAGGAGCCGAGGTTTACTTTGACAATTTCCGGGTTGGCTGCTCGGCAGGATCGAGCTCGGTGGGGCCCCAGCTCCATACTCCTCAAGCTCACACTGTCTCTATGGAACCAGACGTGAACGACTAGCCACACCCGGTACAAGCCAAAGCCCAGCCGCTATAGCGGCTGGGCTTTGGGATCTCGCATCTGAGGCCGATGGCTGGACGACTGTCTAGGGATCGGGCGTCTGCCTCCAGGGATCGACCGTCGGCTTGGGCTCAGTACCTGGTCCATCCGAACCTGGGTGCCAGTAGAAAAGGCCCATCTCGCTGTACCCGCTGATCTCCTTCCCCGTTGGGTCTTCCTGTACCTCGGTAGGATCCTCGGTCTGTGCGCGAGCGATCACAACCTGCCAACGGATCTGTGGTCCCATGCCAGAGAGCCAGCGCTGGTTGTCGACCCGGGGTGTCTTGGTCCACACCAGACTGGTCCCGCCCTGGTGCTCGATGACCAGCACATAGTACTCGGCTGCCTCCAGGGGCCACCTGGCCGCCGACCACTCAAACACTACGTCAGCGCTCCAGCCGGTGAACGATGTGTCGTCAGGCGGGCCGCGAAGCGTTGGCGAGTCCAGCCCGGAAGGGCGCGTCAGCGCGATCTCTGGAGACACATAGATCCTCTGGCCTTCTCCTAGCCACGTACTCTGGAGGCAGTTGTACGAGGTAATGGCCTCCATCGTTGTGCCGTAGCGCTGAGCCAGCGAAAAGAGCGTGTCCCTCTTTTGGACAACGTAGACCTGCCAGGCTGGCGGAGGATTACGCACACATACGGTGTGCCGGTGTGTGTTGTCGCCGGGCGTTGGGTCGGGGCCGTTCGCATCGCCGTCGACCACGGTGGCAGCGTTGGTGAGCGCGCCAACATCCCGTGGAAGTGGCCAGTCCACCCTGATCGCAGCAGTGCGCGTAGTCGCATCGCCAACAGCCAGAGAGAAAGGAGGCCAGACCACGACACCGTGCTCAGAGGTGGTCCCTGCACCTTCATCAGAAGCGTAGACAAACGCAGTGTGCGCAGGCAACGTGTCAGTGAGTCTCACCCCGGCAGCGCCACGTTCGCCCACGTTGCTGATGACCAGCGTATAGGTCACGACTGCACCTGGGTAGGTGATCGAGTCTGCGGCGACGTGCGTGATGACCAAGTCAGACCCCGCAACGGCAGGCGACGGCGTAGCAAGAGACGTGGGGGTCGACGTCTGTGTGGGCGTCGGCAGGCTCGTGCGCGTCGCCGTGGCAGTTGCCGTACTCGTGGGGGTCAGCATCGGGACGGGCGTGACGGTGGGCGTCGGCGGTTGGGCGGTCGGGGTCGGCGATGGGACAGGAGAGGGTGTGCGAGTCATCACGGTCACGGCAGACGCGGCGGGTGTCATGGAACTCGTCGATGGTGTCGATGGTCCTGATCGGAGACCTCTCCGGACAAATCGCACGCTGAACGACGTCCCCACGATGACCAGCATCACCATCAGGAATATGAGCAGCATGGTTCCGACGATCTTGAGGCGAAACGTCACAAATGGGCCCCTTTCAGCCTGTTCGCGATCCCCTCCCCTTTGAACCACCGCCCGATGGCCTTTACAAAGCGCAGCCTTTTGAATGCCTGATTCCCCCACTCATCGTATAGTCTGACCAGATCGCGCTGGGCGGCCGCGAATTCTTGCGTCTGGGGCTGGATCGCCGTCAGCTGCTCGACGGCGCCTCTCAGGTCGCCTGCGCTCCATAGCTCCTTGCCCAGCCGGTAGCGAGCCTCTGATTCTGCGTCCAGATCTGCCCATTCGCTGGTCGCATAGCTACCTTCCTGCAAGAGTTGGTAGTACTCGTCGACCAGAGCTTGGTGCACTTCGGTCCACTGCGCTTCGCCAAGCTGCTTTGAGATGCTAAGCGCCCTGTGCCACCACTCTGCGGCTTCCCGCGGCTGCGAATTCTGGTGTCCCCGACGCCCCAGCGTGATATAAATCTGTACCAGGTCCCACTGAGCGCGTTGGAACTCCTTGGCCTGCGGATCAATCGCCGCCAGCAACTCGGCCGCGCTCTCCAGCTCTCCTCTCCCTCGTCGCTCAACCGCCAGACGATACCGGGCCTCTGCCTCGGCATCCGGATTCTTCCCTCTGGCACTGGTAGGGCGACCTTCCCGTAGGAGCTGGTAGTAGCTGTTGACCAGCGACTGATACACTTCCGTCCGCTGGCTGTAGTCGAGGGAGATTCTTTCAAGCTGAGCGATCCCCGCTGCTTGGTCTTCCTCAAGCAGCTCCTCAGCCCAGCGACGCCGTGCCCGGTCCAACTGCTGGCGGGTACGGCCTTCTCTGTTGTCCGGATCGATCTCGATGACCTTTTCCAGCCAGTTCACGCGGTGTTCGTTGGTCGTGGGAATGTCCTGACGCATGGCATTTTGATAGGCCGCCATTGTGCACAGATCGGCGACGTCCTCGTACTCGGGATCTCGCTCGTAGAGCCGATAGAAGTGCTGGTAGGCCCTTTCCAGCTCGTTGTCGGCCAAAAGCTGCCTGCCTTCGGCATAGAGGGCGAGTTCTCGTATGTCGTCAATCACTTGGCTGGCGGGTCTGTTCACCTGCGTGGTGGAGAGATCCCCCGCCATCCGGACGATCTCAGCCCAGTTCTCCTGTCTCCGGTGTTGCAGGAGAAGCTGGTACTTTTGCCCAAATCGATGCTCTGACTGTGCAAGCCTCAGCTGAGCGGCGATGTCCATATCCATGTAGTTTGGACTGAGCGTTCGCAGGGGCTCCAGGGCCTCGTTCGCCGCCTCCCAACGATGCTGGCCCATGTGCATCATTCCCTGAGCGCACAAATGCCCCATCCTTAGCCGGTCCATCAGCGTGCCGACTGGACTGCGCAGCTTGCGAGGCCGGCCATACCAGGAGCACAGTGCCAAGCCCTGCTCGAACTCTGCGTCGGCCGCCTGCCAGTCGAGAGCGCGAATATGAGCCTCTCCGTCACTCAAGCGATGCTCGATATCGGTCACGATCTGGGAGCGGATCGCTTCCAAAGCCTCTCGCACTTGTGTCGCAGACTGGTACCGAGAGGCTCGGTCACGCTGCAAGTTCTTTTGCACCACTTCGATGAGTCGCGACGGCACACCCCTCTCAGCAAAAAAGGACGCTGGGTATTCGCTCGAGGTGGGATGATAGTTCAAAGGATCTTTGAGCGAATCTGTCGGCGACTCACCTGTCAGCATCTGAAAGAACACCACCGCCCACGAGTACAGGTCCGACTGTGGATCGGCCACTTCGCCATTGATCTGCTCCAGCGACGCATACGGAAGCGTACCCATGAACGAACCAGACTCGGTGAGGGCCTCTTCCCGCAGTTCCAACGGGACACGGGCAATGCTAAAGTCCGCAAGCTTGGCCAAGATGCTGCCGTCCCGCTGAGAGGACAGAAAGATGTTCCCTGGCTTCACATCGCGATGGATGATCCCTTGCCGATGCGCCTCCTCAAGCCCCTGGCACACAGACAGCGCGATCTCAAGCGCTTCGATGGGGCTGAGCTTGTGACCACGTCTTGCGGACAGGTACTCCTTGAGGGTTCCCTTGTCGGCGTATTCGGCCACAAAGTAGCGGTCTTGACCGATCGTCTTGCTATCATAGATAAACAATGCGGACTGGTGCCGGATCTGCCGCAGGGCAATGATCTCTCGCTCAAACCGCTTGCACATCTCCTGGTCGAGAAGCTTCTCCGGTTTCAGACGTTTGACCACCACCGTGTGATACGGAGGCTGAAGCTCTTCAGCCAGATAGATCTCGCTTCGAGTCGTGATCGCAAGCTGCTTGAGGATCCTGTATCGGACATCCAGGGTATGGCCAGAGGACCAGCCTTCCAGCTCTGTCCTGGAAGATTCGCCCCTGACCCGTTGCAGCGCGATCCGCCACTTGTCTTGGAGCTGATCATCATCCGTTTCGGCCAACAGCCGCTGGTAGATCTCGGCCGCCCGCGCCCACTGCCTGGCCTGCTCGTACGCGACGGCCTCTCGCTCCAGCGTCTCATAGTCCCTTCTGCGCCTATGACTTTCGACTTCTGCGATCTTGAGGTCATCGCCAGCAAGCTGGTAGGCGGCGAGCGCGATATCCAGCTTGTCTTGCCTGAGCGCGGCATCGCCACGTCGGATCCAGATGGCCGTCTGCAACGCTCGGGCATCTCGTTCGTTCGGAGAGAGCTCAGTGGCGCGCTCGCACGCCAGCAGCGCGCCCTCCTCCTCTCCTGCATCCTTTTTCACCTTCGCCCAAGCTACCAGCGCACGAGCGAGAGGGAATCGTCCCTCATCTGGGTTCAGTTCGTAAGCATGCTCCAGCTCGGCCACAGCTTCGTCCAAGCGGCCCAGTTCCAGCAGCACCTGTCCCAGGTGCAGACGGGTGTGGAACAGGCCAGGGTTTCTCTCCAGTGCGCGCCGAACAAAAGTGATGGCGTCTCGCCAGTCCTCAGCCCCAGCCCGCTGATAGGCTGCCAGGGCCATGTATGGGGCATCCCGCTCCATCTCGGCATCGCCACGCTGGATCCAGATGCGGGTGTACATCTCCCGTGCCAGACGCTCGCGTGGTGAGATCTTGAGCGCTCGCTCGCAGGTAGCCAGCGCCCCTTGCTGGTCTCCCCCCTGCTCTTGCACCTTCGCCCAGGCGATCAATCCACTGGTCAGCAGAGACTGCGCCTCATCGGGATACAATTCATAGGCGCGATCGAGCTCTGCCACTGCCGCTTCTGGCCGACCCAGTTCCAGCAACACCTCTCCCAGATGCAAGCGGGTGTGAAAGCGGTCCGGGTCCTGGTCGAGCGCGCTCTGGATGAACGCGATCGCATCCTCCCATCCCTGAGCCCCGATCTGTCGATAAGCTGCCAGCGCTTCTTCCAGAGCGCCCTGAGCCAGGGCAGCGTCGCCACGCCGCGTCCAGATGGCAGTACGCGCCTCTTGCGCCATCGCCTCGTCAGGAAAGATCCCGAGCACGCGTTCACAGACCGCCAACAAGCCGTCCTCATCACCTGCTCGCTGTCGCTCTGCCATCTGATCCCGCAAGGCTCTGATCAGAGGATCTCGGCTTCTCTGCGTATCCATCTGGTAGGCCCGATCCAGCTCGGCGACCGCTTGCTCGACCTCACCCAACTCTAGCAGCGCCTCACCCAGGCAGAGTCGGGCACGGAAATGGCGGGGATTACACTCCAGAGCCCGACGGAACTGATCGGCACTCGCCTCCCATTCCCCCTGCTGGAAAGCGCTTTGTCCGGCAAGGAACAGACGTTCCGCCTCAGGCTCTATGCGATCCAGCTCGTCTTCGACCTCTTGCAGGGGCATATGCTCGCGCAGCCAGAGACGCAAAAGCTCCACCACAAATCGGTGTTCTCGCTCCTGGACTGCTTCTAGCACGCCGCGCTGTTCGAGATGGCGTGGGGCGGGCTGGATCGCGGGTGTATCTAGGCGCGCAGCGTGGGCACCAAGCATATGCCTGACACGATCCTCCGATGCGGCATCCCCCTCTCTCGCAGCTACCTGAGCCAACGCAGCAGCGTAGACCTTTTCCGCAGGGCTCAAGCCATCCCAGAACCAAGTGAACGCGTCCTCCGCCGCGGACAGTACATCGGGGACCACCGCATCTACTTCCGGGGCGCTCACAAGCGGCGGCTGATCAGGGTCTCCCCTATGCGCCCCTTCCCACAGGCAGTTGCAGAAAAGCTGGATGAAATAGGGATGGCAGTTTGTGAGGCCCAGGATGCGCGCCACAGCCCGCTCATCGAAACGCAGCGTGCCTTCCGTCTCTGCCTGGTGCACCAGTGCTGTCGCGCTGTCGCTGTCCAGCATTGAGACCTGCCGCACCAACGAGGTCTTGAACGCAGCTTCATAGTCCTCAAGTAGATCGTCTGCGTGCCGACCGGTCGCAAAGACAAATGCCGGCCGGGTATCCGCATCCATCAGATCTCGCAGGTAGGGAAGGAGAGTGCTGAGGGCCGCACGCTCGTGTATGGCTGTCTCGGATGTCTGGGCGAGCGCGCCGAATTCATCCAGGAGAAAGACGGGACGGCGACCATTCTCTAGCGTCTCATAGAGGCCCGGCAGAAACGTATGGCGAAAGAACTGTCCTTGGTCGTCGAAGGAGCTTTGTGAGGGAGGCTCCACTCCCACTTGTTCGGCAACCTGCGCGGCCAGATCGGCCAGTACCTGCCCCAAGGAAAGGCTGCCTGCGTCCTGCAAGTCAAAGTAGACGGGCAAGAATCCATCGGACAACAGCGTGCGCTGAAGCTGCAAGAGAAGGCTTGTCTTGCCGATTCGACGCTGTCCATATAGGACCAGGGAGCAGTTGCCGGGATCCCCCAATTCCTGCGCTGCCCAGTCCAGGATGTCCTGCCGGCCAAAGTAGGCTGCCTGCGCGCGCAAGGAAAGATCTATCACATAGGGGTTGCTGGAATCGTGCATTCTTGCTCTACTTCCACGAACTCATAAGAGCGCTGGAGCAAGCATTCAGCCCACCGTCAGGCCTAATGGGGCACACTACACTTGGCGGTGGTCGCCGCTCTCCTGCAGTGAACCCGCCTATTCTAAGTGTATACAATTCCTCTGGAAGTGTCAAGGGCGATGAGTGGAGAGCAGGCATCACGCCCAGGAGCAAGACCCTCGCCTGACGCTCTCGCAGTCAGAGCCTCATCTTGTGGCTCTTACCGCCCAGATACATACGGGTTGCCCGCCACCCAGAATCGCCACGGGACGGTCTGCGCCCGCTCGTCGCCGTGCACACCGATGCGAGGGCCCTCTGCGATGTCGCTTTCCCCCACCAGCGCGTCTCGCTCAAGCCATGCCTCCTCGCTCGTGACGAGGTCAGCGCCGTTCAGGGCCCGGTCAATGGCGAGGGCAGAGCACAGCTTTGCCGGGCCATTGGTCAGCTCAACGCCGTCCCGGCCCCCGCGATGCCGCCGCATAGAGCCAAGCCCTTCGAGGGGTTCCAGAGCCCGCACCAGCACCGCTGCCGCGTAGCCCTCTTGCTCCGTGACCACGTTGAAACAGTGGTGCATCCCATAGATAAAGTAAACATAGGCATGCCCTGCCGGCCCGAACATCACTGCGTTTCGTGCCGTACGACCACGGGCGGCATGACACGCCGTGTCTCCCTCGCCGACATAGGCTTCCACCTCAACGATGCGCCCCGCGATACGGTGTGCGCCCAACTTCCGGACGAGGCGTTGCCCCAGCATCTCTCGGGCTACCGTGAGCGTGTTGCGAGCGTAAAAGCTTCGCTGCAGCCGATCTATGTCACTGGCCGGCATAGGTTTGCACCTTGCGGAGGTGTAGAAAGCGAAAAACGTGAGTGCCGCCCTCAGCCGCCGATTCGAGGAGAGAAACGCCCCTCGCTCCTCGAGATCAGTCTTGAGGGCTGTCCTCCGAGCGAGGGGCAAGTATCACATGACACATTGGCTGTGCGACAAGACCTGAGTGACTCTCTCCACCGTCTGCGTGGGGTTCAGCGCGACCTCGAGTTCTCGCCTTCCTGCCAGTAATCCGCATTGGAGCCGAGCACCTGTTTCAGCGCGTCGGTCACTTGATCCAGTCGTTCGATGACCTCGCTCTCAAGCACCAGCGACGTCACCTTCACGTTCCGCTCGATCTGGTCAGGCCTGCGTGCACCAGCCAGCACGCTGGTGACGCCTGGTTTGGACATCAACCAGGCCAGAGCGACATTGGCCATCGGTTCACCCAGTTCTTGGGCAATGGATCGCACGGCATCGAGAGCGGCAAAGACTTCCACCTCAGCCCCAGGCCCTCCATGGCGGGCGCCCGGGCGATCCCCGCTGAAATGACGCGTGCGCGCGCGGAAAGGAGGCACCTCGTCGATCGTGCGGTACTTGTCTGCCAATAGCCCCTGCATCAGAGGCATATAGGCGGTCACGCTGATGCAGTGTTCCTGGCACATCGGCAGGATCTCGAACTCGATTGCCCTGGAGAGCAAGCTGTAGCACAGTTGGTTGGCATCCAACTGCACCCCGGTCTGCAGTGCTTCCGTGAGCTGCCGAACACCGAAATTGCTGATCCCGATGGCACGGATCTTGCCCTCCCGCTGGAGATCATCCAGCACAGCAAACGAGTCTGCGACAGAATGGGTGGTGATCGGCCAGTGGACCATGTACAGGTCGATGTAGTCGGTCTGCAAACGGCTCAGGCTGGCCTCGCAGTACTGACGCAGCACAGAGGGCTCGGTGTAAGAAGGCCCGATCTTGGTGCCGATCACCGCCCGGTCCCTCCGGTCGGCAAGTGCCTTGCCGACGATTTCCTCGCTGCGCCCGTCATTGTATGCCTCGGCAGTGTCAAAGAAGTTGATGCCATGGTCGAGAGCCGCGTGGATGGTGGCGATGGACTCTCTTTCGTCCTCGTCCCCCCACCCCGTGCCGCCCCCAAGCGGCCAGCACCCGAGCGCTAGAACAGAGACCTCAATGTCCGATCGCCCCAGCTTTCTGTTCTCCAATGTTTTCCTCCTGCTAGACAGCATATGCACTCCTGCGAGACGACCAGCGCGGCAGTTTCACCCCGGGCTGGTCGCCTTATCCTACCTGCGGTATCGGGCCTCCCACATCCCCAGACCGATCACCAGGACAAAGAACACGAGCACGGTCACCAATTGAGCCGCTCCATCCGGAGACATGCCTGTTGTCGGCATCTCATCAGCGGGGAGCGTGGGTGTCGGCACGGCTGTGGGTCCCGGCAGAGCCGTAGACTTGGCGGACGGCGTCTCCGTCGGCAGAGGCGTAGCCGTGGATGTGGCCGTCGGCTCTGCGGTCGGCGTCTCCGTCGGCGGAGGCGTAGCCGTGGATGTGGCCGTCGGCTCTGCGGTTGGCGTCGCCGTCAGCAGAGGCGTAGCCGTGGATGTGGGCGTCGGCTCTGCGGTTGGCGTCGCCGCTGCGACCCGGGTAGGCACAGACGTTGCTGTGGGCGTCGCCGTCGGAATCGGCGTGTACGTCGGGCGCGGCGTGAGCGTGGGGTAAAGCGTATACGTCGGATAGGGCGTATACGTTGGGCGGGTCGTATCAACCGACATCTGAGTCGCGGGCGAGGGTGCCACAACCCTATCTGGGGGAGAGAGATCGACTAGAGGAGAAAGCACCAACACAAAGAGGATCAGGGCCAGCAGCCCCGCGCCCAAGAGCACGCGGCCCCAAAGCTTGCTGGACGGTGTGCCGGCCCCACGGACGACGGCAACCCACGCCCCCAGCCAGCCAATGGCGAATCCCAAGACCAGGGTCAACAGCGGAGCGATCAGCATAGCAGACATCCTTTGCCATCGGAACCGTGAGTTGGGGATCCTCTCGGGAACCCAACGAGGCCACCCACTCACAGAGCGAACGTTCTGCGCCTACGAAAGACCAAGCAGGACAGTTCCTGGATGGACCCCCAGCCCGAGTTCCGAACTCGCCCGCCCAAGGACCTGACCGCCCCCCTGGATCGTGCATAATACGGATTATAGAGCGAACAGCAAGTTTTGTCAAGCGCAAAACTCAGATAGATCTATCACCTTCTACAGCTCTTAAGACTCTAACAACGATACACAACAGCACGGTTCACGTTCCTGCCTGCCGAAGCAGCGCGGCCAAAATCGTCACTGCACCGGACTTGTCTAGCGGCTCATTGTTGTTCCCACACTTGGGGCTCTGGATACATGACGGGCACCCAGATTCGCACGGGCAGGAGCGAACCGCTTCCAGGGTTGCCTGCCACCAGCTCTCGAGCACCTCAAATCCCCTCTCGGACAGACCCACGCCCCCAGGATATGCGTCATACACGCAGACTAGAGGCTGCTCCGTATCGGCGTGACGCACGGTAGAGATCCCTCCCAGATCCAGGCGATCGCACATGGCCAGAAGAGGGAGCATACCGATGCAGGCGTGCTCCACGGCGTGCAGCCCACCAGCAAAATCCCCCCCATCCCCAGCCACCTGGCGCCCCAACTCCAGCGGCACGTCCCACCACACGGCCATCGTCTCAAACGTCTGCGGTGGGAGGTCGAGCGGCTCCTGGCTCAAGACCTCGTCGCTGAACTGCTTTTTGCGCGCATAGCCCACCACTCGTGATGTCACGCGCACCTTTCCATAGTAAGCAATGCACGACATCGACTGCCGGTGGCGGACCGAGCGAACGATATGCACGCTGTTGATCTCGCGGGGCTGTGTGTAATAGTCAACCTCCATACCCTTGACAAGGGCAATGCCCCTCTCTATGTCCAGGTCGGTGACCAGGTAGCTTGAGCCTTGGTGCAGGTAAACCGCGCCCGGGTGCACGCGAAAATATGCAGTGGCGGCATCGAGCTCCTCCAGCACCTGATCGCCGTGCTGGGTGTCCAGGAGCAGCACTCGACGTCCGCTTGCCGAACGAAGCCCCACATCCTGCGCTGGATAACGCCTTCCTACGTGAAACCAGCGGTTCCTGCGATACTCCAGTTGGCCGCTTTCTTCCAGGTGCACCATGGCCTCAACGTAGTGATCGCTGGATGAAGCGCCAAACAGGGCTTCATCTTCTGGGGTCAGGGGCACCTCGTAGGCCGCACAGGGCAAGTGCTGGATCAGCACGTACGGATTGGCGGGATCGCAAAGCGCTGCCTCGTGAGGGCGATCAAAGAGCTCGCTGGAATGCCGCATCAAGTACTGGTCGAGCGGATTGTCGAGACCGATCAGCACCGTCAGCGACTCACCCTCTCCCCTGCCCGCACGCCCCGCCTGCTGCCACATACTCGCGATCGTTCCCGGGTAGCCCACCAGCACGGTCGCATCGAGCTGACCCACATCGATGCCCAGCTCCAACGCAGAGGTCGTGGTCAAGCCGAGCAGCTGGCCGTTGAACAGCGCCTGCTCGAGGGCTCTTCGTTCCTGGGGCATATAGCCTGCCCGGTAGGCGGCGATACGTGACGCGAGTTCGGGCGATCGCGACCGAAGGGACTCCTGGGCGTAGCGCAGGATCAGCTCGGCCACCCGCCGCGTGCGAGCAAAGGTCAAGTTGCGTACGCCGGCCTGGACGAGAGCAGTGAACAGGTTGGCCCCCTCCGTATTGGCGCTCTGTCGCACCCCGCTCGCCTTATCCACGAGCGGCGGGTTCCACAGGACAAAGGTCCGCTCTCCTCGTGGCGCGCCATCCTGATCCACAACCACAGGCCGCGTGCCAGTGAGGTTCTCGATGTGTTCGGCCGGGTTCGCGATTGTCGCCGAGCAGGCAATGAACTGCGGATGGCTGCCATATGCCGCGCAGACTCGACGCAGGCGGCGAAGGACACACCCAACCTGTGACCCGAACACACCGCGATACGCATGTGCCTCGTCGATGACAACGTAGCGCAGGTTCTTGAAGAACGTGGACCACAGATGGTGATTAGGTAGGATACCCAGGTGTAACATGTCGGGGTTGGTGAGCAAGATGGCGGCCTGGCGTCGAAGGGTGCCCCGTGCCGACCGAGGTGTGTCTCCATCATAGACGCCCACTCGGATCCGAGACAGGTCATCTTTCAGCAGCAGGCCCAGGGCGCGCAGTTGGTCCTGGGCCAGCGCTTTGGTGGGAAAGAGGTACAACGCTCGAGCCCGCCAATCGAGCAGACAGCGTTCGATAACGGGTACGTTGTAGGCCAGCGTCTTGCCGCTGGCCGTAGAGGTGGCGACAACAACGTGCTGTTTCTGGCGGATGGCGTTGATCGCCATCGCCTGATGGATGTAGAACTGCTCCACACCCGTCCGCACCAGAGCCGCTTTGAGCTGGTTCGGCAGGGGCCGTTCCAGGTCGCCATACCAGGCACGGCTTGCGGGGATACGCTCGACGTGAACGACCTGATCCCGGTAGAAGCGTCGGTTTTTGATCTGTCCGAGGAACTGGGCAGGGCGCATTGGGTCGCTCCACGAGAGGTCGCACGGGATGCGTCACATGGTGTGCAAACCACATCCCGCTCTGTTGAATTGTACCACGGATGTAGAGAGAACGGAAATAGCGTCGATCCGCGCTTGTGGTATAATATGCTTCTGATGGAACCGGAAGGATGGATGCGTGAGGAGGGAGAGTACATTGGCAGCAAAGAGCAGACCCCAGGAACTCGAGCCAGCTACCTTGACCGAGATTCGAACGCAGCCCGCGGCGTGGCGTGAAGCCATACAGGTCGTGGGAGAGCGTGCGCACGACCTTTGTGACCTGTGGGCAAGCGGCAAGTACGCCCAAGTCATCTTTACCGGGTGTGGCTCAACCTACTACCTCGCGCTGGCTGCGTCCGCCCTGTTTCAGGAGCTGACAGGAAAGCCAGCCAGAGGCGTCCCCGCAGGTGAGCTGGTCATGGTTCCAGGCGCAGCCTACCCCACGAACGGCCGCACGCTGTTGGTCGCCGTCAGCCGTTCCGCGGCCACGACAGAGACGTTGCAGGCGGTCAAGGCCTTCCACCGTGACCGGCAAGGCGAGGTGGTTGCCGTGACCAATTATGGCGACCGCCCCCTGACTGCCACAGCGGCAGTTACGATCGCTATTCCGTCGGGGCAGGAGCAGAGCATCGCGCAGACTCGCTCTTTCGCCTCGATGTACGTCGCTACGACAACGATGGCTGCCATCCTGGCAGGTAGAAACGACCTCGTCAGCGAGATGGAGCGTCTGCCAGCAGCCGGGCACAGGCTTCTCTCCACATACGATGACCTGGCCCAGGCGACGGGAAGCAACCTGGCTCTGGATCGCTTCTACTTTTTGGGGAGCGGCACCAGGTACGGGTTAGCCTGTGAGGCCAATCTCAAGATGAAAGAGATGACGCTCACTCACAGTGAACCCTTTCACTTTCTCGAGTTCAGGCACGGGCCCAAGTCCATGGTCGGACCTACCACGTTGGTCATCGGCCTGCTATCGGAAGCCAACCGAGCACACGAAGAGGCCGTTCTCGAGGAGATGCGCTCCCTGGGCGCCGCCGTGCTCAGCCTGGCAGAATCCCAGGCGGACGTGGCCTTTGACTCGCGCCTGCCCGAACCAGCACGGAACGTACTCTACTTGCCAGTCCTGCAAATGATGGCCTACTATCGCTCCATCGCCAAGGGATTGGATCCGGATCAACCGCATAACCTGGATGCCGTGGTCGAACTGGAGTGGGAGGGCTGATCAGATGTCCGACCTGGACCTGCTGGTCATCGGGGAAATCAACCCCGACCTGATCCTGCGCGGCCCCGACCTTGTCCCCGCCTTTGGGCAGGCCGAAAAACTGGTTGACGACGCCAGGCTGACGGTTGGCGCATCGTCGGCAATCATGGCCTGCGGCGCGGCGCGTCTGGGCCTGCGGACGGCCTTTATCGGCATCGTTGGAGATGATGAATTCGGTCACTTTATGCTCAGGGCCATGGCTGCCCGCGGCATCGACATCTCTGCATGCATCATAGACCCAGAGCTGACCACCGGGATGAGTGTCATCCTGTCTCAACCTCACGACCGGGGCATCCTGACTCACCTGGGCGCGATCGCCGCTCTCCGGGTGGATCAGATAGACCGGCGCACGATGCATCGCGCGCGGCACCTGCACGTGGGAAGTTACTTTCTGCTCGACGGCCTGCGCCCTGGGCTGCCCGGGCTCTATGCCGAGGCGCACGCGGCGGGATTGACGACATCACTGGACACCAACTGGGATCCGAGCGGCGTGTGGGACGGGGGCTTGGCATCGCTCCTTGCGCACTGTGACGTTTTGATGCCGAACGAGGCCGAAGCCCGGCTCATCGCAGCACGCAGTGACCTATCCGAAGCCCTGGATGTCCTGTCCGGTCAGGTACCTACCCTTGCCGTCAAGTTGGGGACAGACGGTGGCCTGGCGCGACAGGGAGACCGAATCGCGCATGCTCCTTCCCTACCTGTGCCCGTCGTGGATACCACCGGAGCTGGGGACTCGTTCGATGCCGGATTCCTGTACGGCTACCTCGACGGATGGTCGCTGGAGCGGTCGCTTCGCCTGGCATGCGCGTGCGGTTCGCTGTCGATACGCGCCACAGGGGGCACGGACGGACAGGCCACGCTGGGAGAAGCGCTAGAGGCGTTGGATGAGGGTTGAGATGACCTGGTCCGAGAGAAGCGAGACGAGCATCACACAGCATGACATCGTGCTCGGGTTGCAGGCGTTGGGGCTGCAGAGCGGGGCGAGTGTGCTCGTGCATAGTTCCTTGAGCAGCTTTGGATACGTCGAGGGAGGTGCCGACACAGTGATCGACGCGCTGTTGGCAGCCGTCGGTCCAGAGGGCACGATCCTGGTGCCCACGCTCACCGGATCGGAGGCCCTCCACGCTCACAACCCGCCCGTCTTTGACCCCGTTACGACCCCTTGTTGGACGGGACGCATTCCGGAGACCTTTCGCAAGAGAATGAAAGCAGTGCGCAGCCTGCATCCCACGCACTCAGTGGCAGGGATCGGGGCGCAGGCTGCGGCATTCACAGTCGGACACGAATACTCTATCACTCCCTGCGGCCCCGACTCACCTTACGGACGGCTGTCCGATGCCGGTGGGTACATCCTGCTCCTTGGCGTGACGCACGCCGTCAACACCACCTTCCATCTCGTAGAAGAGATGGTCGGCGTTCCCTACCATATGCGGTCGGGCCTGGTTCCGGCAAGGGTGACCCAGGGAAACGCGCAGCGAACGATCCACCTGATGATCCACCGCTATGGCCCGCGTCGGAACTTTGAGCGCATGGAACCCGTTTTCCGCGAGCGCGGCATACAGCGTGACGGACAGATCGGCCTATGTCACGCCCGCCTCGTCGATGCGCGGAGAATGGTGCAGGTGGTCAGTCAGGCACTGCGCCAAGACCCGACCATACTGCTCGCCTGACCACCTTCAGTCTGCCAACAGTCAGGAAAGCGTCCCCACCATCTCTTGTCACCGCGCACCATATACGGTATAATAGGCATACACACCCGAAGCACGTGCCCGAAACCAGGGAGAACCAGGAATGGACACCGGCACGGTGCCTCGCGCGTGAGATGGCGGGGCGCTCCCCAGACCTGCCCAATCCACCTCGGGTGCCCGAGGCTGGGCAGCCTGGTCTCTAATCAAGATCGACCTACAGAAAGGAAAAACTCTTATGCCCAGGAGATCGGCCACCATTGGGACCACTATCATCGTCGGGGCCATTGTGCTCTTTGCACTGATCACTTTGACCTCGAGCTACACGCAGGTAAAGTACGGCACCGTGGGTATGGTCACCCGTTTCGGAAGGATCACGAACCGGATCATGACCCCCGGTTTGAACTGGAAAGCACCTTTTGTCGACAAGGTCGTGATCTACCGCACGCAGGAGTTGATCTATGTCACGGAAGAAGAGGTAGGATTTGAGGAAGGTCCGGGCACGTACACGGACTATCCCACCGATACCACGACCGCCGATGGGCAGCAGATCACCGTCAAGTACTCGGTGCGCTTTCGCATCGATCCGGAAAAGATCACCCAGATCGCGAACGAGATCGGCAGGGAAGAGGACGTCGTCGACAAGGTGATCAAGTTTCACAGCCGCATCCTGGCGCGCAACATCCCCAAGGAATACGAAGCGCTGGACCTGTACACTGGCAACATCCAGCAGGTACAAGACCAGTTCGAGGAGCAGTTGCGCCCTCTGCTGGAAGCAAAAGGGGTAAAACTGGAGGCATTTGGCCTGCGCAAGATCGACTTTCAGGACGACTATGTTCAGGCCATCGAGCAGAAACAGATCGAAGCCGAGAACGTGACCACCGAGTCTCACCGTGCCGAGCAGGCCAGGTGGAGAGCACAGAGCGCCATTGAGGAAGCCAAGGGAGAAGCACAGGCGACGATCGAGAACGCGCGCGGTGACGCGGAACGGATCAAGCTCCTGGCAGTGGGAAACGCGGACAGGATCAAGCTGATCGCTGAAGCCGAAGCAGAGGCGATCCTGCTCAAAGGTGAGATACTAAAGCAGTACCCCGAGATCATCCAGTTGGAGTTTGTGAATGCGCTGCAAAACCCGGACAGCAGAGTGAGCTGGGGCATCATGCCCCAGGAAAGCGTTCTGCCCTTCCTCAACATCACACCCGAAGGCCCAGGTGGGACTAGGTAGGCACGCGCCAGCCAGGACATCGACAGGGGTCATCGCGCAGCAGCGCGCGGACACGTGTCGATCCTGCCGATCCCCCTGCACAATATGAACCAAAGGATGAGCATGAGCAACCTTCGAGATCGCCGGATCCTGATCGGAATCGCCGTTGTTGTCGTTATCTTGTTGAGCTGTACGTGCACGCTGCCCGCCTTGGGGCCATCTGCCCCTCAGACCAAACAGACCCCGCTTGTTGTCGTCGTCACCGCTACTCCAGCCACGGATAGGACGGACGAGCCTCCCCGCCCGGAGACGAAACTGCCTCAGGAACAGATCGTGATCGATATCTACAAGCGAGCCAGCCCCGGAGTCGTCTACATCCAGGTCATCGATCGAGAGGACGAGGAGGGAGGGGGCAGCGCCTCGGGGGTTGTGTACGATCGGGAGGGGCACATCGTCACGAACGCGCACGTGATCGAGGGCGCCGATGCGATACAGGTCTACTTTTCCGATGACACCGTTGCCGAGGCCGAAATCCTTGGAACGGATGCAGACGCCGACCTCGCCGTGATCAAGGTAGACGTACCCTCTGAGATCCTTGTGCCGCTCGAGATGGGCACTTCGGCGCACCTGGAGGTGGGACAGCTCGCGATCGCCATCGGCAATCCCTACGGATACGAACGGACGCTGACGGTGGGCCACATCAGCGCGCTGGGACGGGTTCTGCGACAGGAGAGCGGGTTCTCCATCGCCGAGGTCATCCAGACGGATGCGGCGATCAATCCCGGCAACTCGGGCGGCCCGCTGCTGGATTCCAGTGGCCGCGTGATTGGGGTCAACAGCTACTACCGGCCCTCAAACCCCATCGGGGGCTCGGTGGGCATCGGGTTCGCCGTGCCCGTGGACGAAGTGCAGCAGGTCGTGCCGGATCTGATCAGCTACGGCAGATATCGACATCCGTGGCTGGGGATTCGGGGTTACGCACTCGGCCCCGAGATGGTCCGCGCACTCGCCCTGTCGGTGGAGCAGGGCGCCCTCGTTGCCGAGGTGATCGAAGGTGGGCCATCCGCCGGGGCAGGGCTGAGAGGCGGCACTGAGAAAGTAGAAGTGCCCGGATACCCTGAGCCCATTCCGGCTAGAGGAGATATCATCGTCGCCATCGATGACCGTCCCGTACACGATATGGACGACATCATCACGCACCTGCAGCGGACCAGGGTGGGACAGACCGTGGCCTTGACCATCATCCGTGACGGCGAACAGATCACGCTCCCTGTCGAGCTCGGGGAGCGACCGTAGCGCGCCAGTCACGTCTTTTCCAGACGCAGCCAGGGGGGGGAACGCGGGGACACGTTCGATGGAGGTGCGTGTGTCGGTGCGGCTTTCAGCCACCAGCCACGCGCTCAATGGTGAGCGCGTGTTAGCCCTTATGCTTTCCCTGGAAGGAGGTTGTGATGTTCAGCAAGCAGGAGTTGAAAGAGCTCGCCGAGTATCGGAGCGAAGCATCGCCAGTCCTGAGTGTGTACCTCAACGTGGACTCTACGCAGATCACAGCCGAGCAGTACCGCCTCACTCTGAGAGGCATGCTCAAGTCGGTCGCTGACAGAGCAGTACCCGCAGACATCGAGGCGGTCGAAAGGTACATCGGCTTTGAGTACGACAGACAGGGAAAGGGAATCGCCATCTATAGCGCGGGCGAGTTCTGGCGTGCCTACCCGCTCGCTTTTCCCATGGGCGACTATGTCCACGTATCATCTCGACCCTATATCAAACCATTGGCCGACTACTCTGATGCCTACGACCGCTACGGCGTGGTCCTGGTCGATCGCGAGGGCGCTCGCCTGTTTCTCTTCAACCAAGGCGCGCTGCAGGATGCCGCCGGGATGTTGGGCGAGGAACTCAAAGAGCACACCCACGATGCCGCCGGTCGCGGGGGACGATCGGGGCGTGGCTCTGGTCAGGGCCGATCCTCTCGCCTGGAGAACCGGCTTGAGCAGGTGGCGATGCGCAATCTGCGCGACATCGTCGAGCTGACCCAGCGCTTCTACAGTGCCGGGCAGTGCGAGCGGATCATCCTCGGCGGCACCGACGAGAACCGCTCTCACTTTATGTCTATGCTGCCCAAGATGCTACAAAGCAAGGTCATTGGCGACTTTTCGATCGACATGTACGCGTCCGCGACGGATGTCCTGGATCGATCCATGCACATCATCCAGCGCTCGGTAGCGGAGCGCAAGGCCGCCCTGGTCCAGACTGTGATCGCTGGTTCGCACCAGGGAAGTGGATCGGTAGGCCTGGCCGACACGCTGATGGCCATCCAGGAACAGCGGGTGCAGACCCTGGTGATCCAGGAAGGGTTTCGCGCACCGGGACACGTCTGCACGCACTGCAACTACCTCACCCTCTCCGAAGTTGACGCATGCCCGGTGTGCGGAGGTTCAGCCCGCAGAATGCAGGACATCGTCGACTACTTGGTCCATCGGGCCATCTTGGCGGACATTGAGGTGGTTTTTGTGCGGGATGAAGCGCTGGTCGATGCGGGATCGATAGGCTCCGTCTGGCGCTTCTAGCCTGCTGATGAGCTCATTCACTTACAGCCTGGTCCAACGTGACGCGCACAGCCGCGCGCGGGCAGGAGTTTTCTCTACACCGCACGGTGACATCCCAATGCCGGCCTTTGCCCCTGTGGGCACGCAGGCCACGGTCAAGACAGTCAGCCCTCACGAGCTGGAGGAAGTGGGCGCAGCGCTGATCCTGGGGAACACGTACCACCTCTACCTGCGACCCGGTTCCGACACGATCGCCGTGCTGGGCGGCCTGCACCGTTTCATGAGCTGGCCTCATCCTATCCTCACCGACAGCGGCGGATTCCAGGTCTTCAGCCTCGAGGGTCTGCGAGAGATCGATGAGGACGGCGTGACCTTTCGTTCGCACATCGACGGCTCGCAGCACCGCTTCACGCCCGAGAGCGTGATCGATATCCAGGAGAGCCTTGGCGCGGACATCGTGATGTGTTTTGACGAATGCGCGCCACCAGACGACCGCGCATACATCGAGCGAGCCATGGAGCGCACCCACCGCTGGGCAGAACGATGCCGCCAGTCCCAGACCCGCTCCGATCAGGCGTTGTTCGGCATCGTGCAAGGCGGCATCTTCCCAGACCTGCGTGCAGAGAGCGCGCGCTTTCTGACTGGTCTGGACTTTCCCGGCTATGCCATCGGTGGGCTGAGCGTTGGAGAACCCAAAGAGCAGATGCACGCCGTGCTCGACATAGTCACACCCTTGCTGCCACCAGACAAGCCGCGCTATTTGATGGGCGTCGGCTCACCTGAAGACCTGTTCGAGGGCGTGAGTCGCGGCATCGATCTGTTTGACTGTGTGCTCCCAACCCGTGTCGCACGGAATGGTGGCCTGCTAACGTGCCAGGGACGAATCAACATCCGCAACGCGGGATTCGCTCAGGACTCGGCACCCATCGAGGATGGATGCGACTGCTACACGTGCCGCCACTTCTCGCGGGCCTACCTGCGGCACCTGATCAAGGCCAACGAGGTGTTTGGGCTGCGTCTGGCAACCGTGCACAACCTGCGCTTTGTGCTACGCCTGATGGCAGAGATCCGGACCTCGATCCTGGATGGAACGTTCGCCCGGTTCAAGACCGACTTCTTGCGGGAATACCGCACGGTGCCCTACGAGGTACGCGAAGCGCAGCGAGCCCGGCGGGGAAGCAACAGGAAACAGCAGTCAGGCGCATAAACGATCGTGGCCTTGCGCCTCGTATCCTCCAGGAAAACCGGGGAAGGCCTGCCGCGTCCTTCGGGACCGCGCATATCCACGAGACAACAGGACATCCGGAGTCATACTGGCTTCGGATGTCTGCGATCTGGGAACCGGCAGAGACCAAAGTCGTATACCCCGCCATCGCAGTATGGTACAATGTGCCATAGGGCACGTAGAACAGGCCGCACAAGAGCGGGAGCTGCCTCGCTCGGACGCTTGTGACCAGGCACCCGTTGACAAAAGGGTTATCAGAAGCGCTCTCCAGCCGTCCAACCGGGTACAGCTCGGACGAGACCTACTCTGTGAGCACGGGAAGGAAATGAACATGGATTGGCTAAGTATGGAACGGTGGTCTCCCTATACCATCGGTATCGGGATCGGCGTTCTGAGCTGGTTGTCTTTTCTCCTATCCAACAAGACGATCGGATGCTCGACCGCCTTTGCCCGTACCAGCGGCATGATCGAGCGGTTGTTTCGTGGGAACAAGGTGCTGGAAAGGCCGTACTATCAGCAGTTCATCCCGACGATCGACTGGCAGTGGATGCTCGTACTGGGCGTCCTGATCGGAGCGTTCATCTCAGCCCAGCTCTCGGGCCGTTTCCGCCTCGATTGGGTGCCGAACCTGTGGGCGGAGACCTTTGGCTATACGCCTCTTGCGCGGTGGGCCGTAGCCCTTGTCGGCGGAGTCCTGATGGGCATCGGCTCACGATGGGCAGGGGGATGTACCAGTGGACATGGCATCAGCGGGACGCTGCAGCTTGCCGTCAGTAGCTGGCTGGCAGCGCTCTGCTTTTTCGTCGGCGGCATTGCCACGGCAATGCTCATCTTCAAAGTCTTCGCCGGGTGAGGGAGGTGAGCCTGATGCTCAAGGCACTTCACGGAAACCGCAAAGTCCAGTTGCTCCTTGGACTGGTCATAGGGATTCTATTTGGCTTTCTCTTGCAGAGAGGCGGTGTAGGAGAATACGATGTCATCATCGGCCAACTGCTGCTGACCGACTTTACCGTGCTCAAGATCATGCTCTCTGCCGTGGTCGTGGGCATGCTGGGCGTTCACGCGCTCAGGAGCCTGGGACTTGTGCAGTTGCACCCCAAGCCAGGATCTGTGGGATCTTCGGTAGTGGGTGGGCTGATCTTTGGCGCGGCCTTTGCCATCCTGGGGCTTTGCCCCGGCACAGTCACCAGTGCTGTGGGACAAGGCTCGCTGGACGCGTTGTTTGGCGGGCTGGTCGGAATACTGATCGGCTCGTGGATATTCGCCGCGGTCTACCCCAAGCTGCAAAAACCCGTGCTGAGCAAGGCCGACTTTGGGACGATCACCCTTCCGCAGTTGCTCAAGGTCAACGCGTGGGTCGTCGTCATTCCAGCCGCCATCCTGTTGACCGCCTTTCTCATCTGGCTGGAGAGCGCGGGGCTGTAGCGCGGTCACGGTCGGCTCGGAGATCCGAGCCGACCCTCCTCCCGCGCACGTTCCAGGATCGAGCACACAAAGCGATGCTTCTGTCGGTAGTACTCTCGCCGTGAGACCGGCGCGTACCTGCGCTTGACCTCTGCATACGCTGCCACAGCCTCGGGATGCGTCTGCAGATAGTGGAAGAACCGCCGCCCGGCACGCTCTTCGGGATGGTCCTTTTCCACGAGCATCACCTCGACCTCGATGCCATCACACGCGTCGTTAAAGCGCGCGCGATGAGGCTGCAGGCTGCCAGACGGGCCGAGAACGGCTTCCAGCGCCGCAAAGGCCTCGGCGAACTCGCTCTCGTTCACGCGCACGTACAGATCGATCTCTCCCTTGCCGACCATGTGCAGAGCCGTCGCGCCGCGATGCTCGATCTCTGGCACCGGTCCGACCGTGTCGCGCAGCCTGGCCATGTAGCGTTGCGCCAGCACTTCCAGGGCAGGATCATAGGGCACCAGCTCTACGACTGCCGTATCGCTAAAGCGCTCAAAGTAGCGGTCGTCGAGTTCGATCACCGCGGGGCAAGCCCTTCGAGGAGGCGCAGACAGTCCTCGGTAAGGATGGATGCGGCTTCAGGGTCAACCTGGCACGCACTGATCACCTCGTACCCCCCATCAGGGTAGGCCTCCGGGACGGGAACATACCCGATCGAGTCGTTGGCGTACCCGACGAAAAAGGTGTGCTTGGTCGGAGAGCGCTCCTTGACCGCTACGCCGATCTGGTTAAAGATCTCCCCCGGAGCGGTGGCGATCCCCAAGTCACCGAGGCGCCATGCTTGCAGCTCTGTCTCGACTGGGGGGAGCGGCTTGCCGGTCACCCAGCTATCGAGCGCATTCTGGGCCTTCTGAAGCCGCATCTTTGCCCACGTGATCCGCCCATCGATGGCGTTCTGGACTGTGAGCGTCTCGATCTCAGCCTCCAGCGATCGGACCAGTTCCCTGGCTCTCTCCTCCGAGCCATACCGGATTCCGGGCAGGCTGACCCGCGCAGAATCGACTGCCAGTCCCTGTGTGGGCTCTGCCACCACCGTCTCCCAGATCCGGACCACCTCGCATCCCAGCCGGGTCCCCAGTGTCCGGGCTGGCTCGTAGCACGGCTCCATCTTGACGGCGTTGATGTCCCCGCACGCGCCCTGGAGAAACAGGCACCTGGCCCCGGTCAGGCTCTCCACAATATCGCGCATCTTGCCCGGATAGTCAGCAGAGATGTGATCGGTGCGGCTTGCCTGTGAGACGGGATGAGTCTGAAAGTTGACCACACAGGCGATAGGCGTACCATCCAGCCCATCCACGCGCAAAACACCCACCGCTCGATCGATCGGCCCCCCGGGGTTCTGGCCCAGGATCACCTTTCCGTCAGGCAGCTTTTCCCTCCGATTAACACCGATATCCGATTTTCCCCAACCGACACCCAGGTAAGCAGACCGCAATCTGGACACGGCCTCCTCCACTGCGCCGGCAACCGTATAGATCAGATTTGCGCGATAGGCCACCACATCGGGGGCGGATCGATCGCGGTACGGATCGGGACCATAGTGCGTGTGCGTGCACGCGACGGTGAGATGCTCGGGAGCGATCCCCGTTCGACGGTGGACCTCCGCCCTGATCTCGGCGACGGTGTCGGCATCCAGGCCAAGCAGATCACAGGCAACCATGGCGGCCTTTCTGCTCCCATCCGATATCGCCAGGGCCGTAGCATGCAACGGGTCGTGCAGCGCCGTCAGCGGCCCTCTGGCGGCAAACCCAATGGATCTGATCCCCACAGGCGGCGTGACATCGGCCCTGGCGACGCCTGCAGCGATGAGTCCTTCACTGATGTCTTGAGACATTGCTTGCCTCCTCGTCTGGTACAGTGTCCTCGCCCACGCTTTCCCGTCACTGTGACAGATCCAGCCAGGGCTTTCCGCGGGTGTACCGATTTACGGCATCCATATCCAGATCCAGACCCAATCCCGGCCTGTCGGGAATCGGCAGCATTCCCTCTGCATCCAGCCGCCAGCCACCAGCGGTGATCTCGTCGACATAGGGAGACCCGGTGATGTACTCGACCAGGTCTGTATCGGGAAAAGCAGAGGCCAGTTGCAGGTCAGCAGCCAACCCCACTGCCGTGTTCCAGCCGTGGGGGATGAAGCGCACTCCGTTTTCCTGTGCCATCCAGGCAATGCGGCGCGACTCACTGATCCCCCCTACCTTGGTAACATCCGGCTGCACGATGTCAAAGGCGCCCGCCTGCAGCCACGGCTGAAAAGACTGACGGCGAGTCAATACTTCCCCACCCGCAATCGGCACTGGCGCTGCCTGCCGAAGCAAAACATAGTCATCCAGCGCATCGGGCTTGAGGGGCTCCTCGAACCACATCACATCATAGCCGGCCAGCATATGGGCAGTGCGCAAAGCCCACTTGTAGCCCTGTCGCCAAAAGGCATCGCTCCCACCAGCATCCACCATCAGCAGCACATCAGGGCCCACGGCATCTCGGGCTGACCGCACAATCGCTTCGTCCAGGGCGTTGCTCTGCCGCCCGAAGGGCCCCCAGCCCATCTTGAAGGCCCGGAACCCTCGCTCCTTCATTTCAAGTAGGTGCTGTACCAGCGGATCGGGCGCATCCATCAACAGGGAGGCATACGGCTTGACCCGGTCCCGATAACGCCCTCCGAGAAGACGCCCCACAGGCTGTCCGGTTGCCTTGCCCAACAGGTCCCAGAGCGCGATGTCAATCCCGCTGATCGTATGCGTGATCGAACCTCCCCTGCCCAGCCAGAAAGTATGCTGGCGCAGCTTTTCGCTCACACGCTCTGGCTCCAGCGCATTCTCCCCTCGGTAGAGCGGCTCCAACACAGCCAGCGCGCTGTGAACGAGGCCATCGTTGGTGAACACGCTGCCCAACCCCATCAAGCCCTCGTCTGTGAGGACGGCGATCAGCGTGTGCACGCAGTCCTCGCGCTGCAGTTCATCGCTCCACCCCCCTTCAGGCGTTGCGCCACGCAGGCCTACAGCCCTGATCTCGCGTATTCTCATCCCTGCCTCCTGGTGCCCTTTGGGGCTTCCTGCCCGTCTACGAACTCCAAAGCGGCTTCTCCTTCTCGCCACGCTCAAGCCTGGCGGACGACTCGATGCTCCCTATGATACGCCAAGTCCGGGTCGCCGTCAACTCTTCTTCCGCGACACAGGCCTCTCGGTCTTTCCCGGGGTGTCCGCCAGCACGAGATCAACAAGGTTCGCACGTCGCCTGGGATCGAGTCCACGTGCCAGATGTCACCACTGTACCCAGCCATCTGAGGAGAACACCGGCTCTGGAGGAGTCTTGACGACCTGCCCCTGGCGTGGTAAGCTTTCGCCGAGCGACAAAGAGCCCATGTGCAACGAAAGAGAGCACTCGTACGTAGAGCAGAGTGGATTGCATATTCCAACAGGAAAAGGAGGTTCAAATGAAAAGGTCCGACTGGCGCATTCCGGGGGGCATCCTGCTGATCGTCGGCGGGATCCTGCTGCTGTTCCAGAGCTTTGGCATGTTCAGATTCCTCGTCGGCCTCTTGTGGTCTCTTCTTCTCGGCGTGGCTGGCGTGGCGTTCCTGATCACCTTCCTGAGCAACCGCGAGCAGTGGTGGGCGCTCATTCCCGGGTTCGCTCTCATCGGCCTGGCGGCGACGGCGCTCGCGGACCAGGTCATCCCAATGGGTGATGGGGGATGGGGTGGCGCGCTCTTCCTGGGAGCATTATCCGTAGCGTTCTGGTTGGTTTATCTGACCGATCACGAGCGCTGGTGGGCAGTCATCCCGGGTGGAGTCCTGATGACCATCGCCGCTGTTGCCGGACTATCCTCTTTCTCCGCAGGCATAGAGAGCGGAGGGGTCCTTTTCCTGGGACTCGGGCTGACCTTTGGCACGCTCGCGTTTGTGCCGACCCCACAAGGACAACTCCGGTGGGCGCTCATCCCGGCTACGGTGCTCTCGGTGATGGGCCTGCTGCTGGCCTTTGCCCCAATCCTGAGACATCTGTGGCCCATCGTCCTGATCTTGATCGGGCTCTATGTGATCCTCCGCGCCTTTGGCGTCTTGCGGCGATGGTAGATCACTCAACCTGAAAGGAGATGGACGTGGAAGGTCAGAAACGAAGGGGTAGTCTGTTCGGACCAGCGATCTTGATCGTCTTGGGAATTGTGTTCCTGCTAAACAACCTGGGCGTAACGTCATTCGGTGTGTGGGATCTTGTCCGACTCTGGCCCATTTTCCTGATCGCCGCCGGCCTCGACCTGCTGATCGGTCGGCGCTCTGCGTGGGGATCCGTACTTGCACTGTTCCTGATATTGGCCCTGCTCGCAGGCGGCCTGTGGTTGCCCAACGTCTGGGCCCCTCGGTCATCGACAGCGGGAGAAGAGATCCAGAGGTCGGTGGGAGATGCCACGCGCGCAGAGATTGAGATCGGATTTGGCGCAGGCAGGCTGTTCGTCTACGGCCTTTCGGAATCGCGCGATCTGATCAGAGGAACTGTGCAGTTGCAGCCGGGAGAACGTATCGAGCAGGCGTACAAGGTGGCAGACCACACGGCACGCTTTGCCCTGCAGTCCAAGGGAGAGCAGTTCGGCCCCGTCCTCAGTGGGTGGGATGCGGACAAGGCGTGGAACCTGGGCCTGAACAGGGACGTGCCTATGCAGCTTTCGGTCGCTGTTGGGGCAGGGACAGCCTCTCTGGACCTGGCACAGCTCAACCTGACGGGCCTGGATGTGAACCCAGGAGTGGGCAAGACCGTCGTGATCTTGCCGCGGGTGGGTCAGTTGGAGGTGAGCATTGAGAGTGGCATTGGACAGGTGATCGTCGAGGTGCCCGAGGGCATGGCCGTGCGTGCCTGGATCAGCCACGGCATCGGCGCCGAGGACATACCCAGCGACTACAGCCGGCAGGGCGATGCCTACGTCTCTCCAGGCTACGCCGATGCCGAGAATCGCGTGGAGCTAAAGGCATCCGTCGGCATCGGACAGGTCGCGATCCGAGAATACAGGGGAGAATAGGTCTTCCCGACAAACTTTGACACGGCTATCGATCGGTGATATACTCCTCCCCTGGACTGAGCGTCACAGGGGAGGATGTTTTGTGACTCGCGTCATTGCCACCGAGAGCGTCGGTAGGAAACGTCACCAACTTCGTCGCACAATTGCCGAAGCACTTCGTCGTATGGCAAGCAAGCACAGTTTTGACGAGGAAAGCCAGGATCTCTCCGCATTGATCGTTTTCTCCTTGCGTCGTATGCAGGAAGGCGTCGAGCAGACAGCGACAGCATGGGAGAAGCGAGACTACTATCTGAAGGCCGACCGGTTTCGTCGTCAGTGGGAGTGGGTGGACGAAGCGGCATACAGCCTGGAAACTGCTCTGCTGCTAGGGCAGTGGGATCGTGTTCCCGGACTCCTTGCCTCGCTGTTTCCCCGATTCACCGACGTCACTGTTGCCAAGTATACGCGTTCGCCGGAGCTGTGGGCCGGGTGTTACCAGCGCCTCATCCAGGGAGAGCATTGAAAAGGGTTCGCCGGCTCGTGGTTGCGCACTCACGGGGCTTGGAACCCCTGGGGTAAGTTTGGCGCGGCTCGCCAGAACCGCTTTGACAATGCGGTAGATTTGCGCTATAATCCCCTGCTGAAGAACGATGCCCGTTGCCCCAGGCTCTCTGCCGAGATGGCGGGGCACGTGTGCGGAGAACTTGTCAGCACGCGCCCTGCGTCGAAAACCGAACGATGCGTGTTGACCTGTGGACGTTCGCGCAGCTTCCGAAAGACCGTCCTCCAGGGCGGCCTTTTGATTTCATTGAGGAACACCGATGGCTGAGTGGGCATCAAGCTGTCTATGTGAGACAGAGTTCTATCTCGCGCTGACTTTGCGCGATGCAGTTGCTCGGCTCTTGGCCTTAGCCGAGGGCTCCTGTGTCTCACAAGTTGATTCACAGGGAGCCCTCGTTTTTGTTTTGGCACTCATCAAGGATCGACGGTGAGGCGACGCCCTCGAAGAGCTGGCCGCGCCGTCTTTTCGATCGCCGATCTTGGGCTGGCTTCGGAGAAGCCGCCAAGACCCCAGAGGAGAAAGGAGTTGCGGTACATGGAGCGTGTTACCCTGAACGCGCCTGCAATGTTCGCGGATCACCACGTTCTCAAGGTGAGAGAAACCCTGTATGCATTGCCCGGCGTAAAAGACGTCTATGCCAGCTCCGCCTGGCAAACGGTGCTCGTTTCGTATGACCCAGACCAGACCGATGCAGTGACTATCGAACAGGCCCTGGTCGGTGCCGGGTATGCGCCCGACAAAGCGACGCCGGTCTTGGCAGAGAGCGGCAAGCAGTTCAAGGACCCGGCTTGGGAGACACTGGGAGTGCGCGTCACCGAGACGAACCAGACGGACCTCCAGATGTCCGGCGAATTCCGCAAGTACTAGGAAGGAATCGAGGAATGGCAAAGAAACAAGTTAGAACTCCTCAAGAACGGAGCGCAGATCCCAGTGTTGTCGAACTGCTCCAGCACGCCTGCGATCTAGAGTGCGCGACCACCTTTGACCGGGCAGACGACATCTCCCCATGCCCCATCGGCAAGGAGAGCAAGTGCTGCAAGAACTGCTCGATGGGGCCGTGCCGGTTGGTCAGGCCAGGACAGACAGGGGTCTGTGGCGCGACGCTTGAGACCGTCGTAGCTCGAAACTTTGCACGTATGGCCGCTGCGGGAGCCGCCGCACACTCGGACCATGGGCGCGGCCTGGCCTACACGCTGCTGGAAGTTGCCGAGGGCACAGCCAGCGACTATGCCATCCGAGACCCGAGCAAGCTGAAGGAGATGGCCGGCCACCTGGGTGTGTCCACTGAGGGACGCTCTTTGAACGAGATCGCCCACGACGTGGCCACGGCAGCACTGGCTGAGTTCGGGAGACCGCACGGTGAGGTCGCCTACACCAAGCGTGCACCGGAAAAACGGCAGCAGATATGGCACGAACTGCGACTCACGCCGCGGGCGATCGACCGTGAGGTCGTCGAGATGATGCACCGCACGCACATGGGGAACGACCAGGACTATGAGCACCTCCTGGACCAGGCAATGCGAACCGCTCTGGCCGATGGATGGGGCGGTTCCATGATCGGCACGGATATTTCGGACGTGCTCTTTGGCACGCCAGGTCCAATCCAGGGCGAGGTAGGCCTGGGTGTTTTGAGCGAGGACGAGGTCAACATCGTCCTCCACGGTCACGAACCCACTCTGTCGGAGATGATCGTCATCGCGGCCCAGGACCCAGAGCTTATCGCGTACGCCAAAAGCAAAGGGGCGAAGGGAATCTGCCTCTCAGGAATGTGCTGTACGGCCAACGAAATCATCATGCGCGAAGGTATCCCGACCGCCGGCAACATGCTCCAGCAAGAGCTGGCGATCCTCACCGGAGCGGTCGAATCGATCGTCGTGGACGTGCAGTGCATCATGCAGGGATTGGTGCCCATCGCCGCGCGCTTCCACACCGAAGTGATCACTACCTCTCCCAAGACCAAGATCACCGGGGCGACACACATCGAGTTCGAGGAAGGCCGCGCCCTCGACATCGCCAAAGAGATCATACGCCGCTCGATCGATCGCTTCCCCCAGCGTGGCAAGACCTACATTCCCAAGGACCGGCATATGACGGTGCCAGGGTACTCGCACGAGTACATCGGCTACGCTCTGGGCGGCGCCTATCGCGGCTCCTTCCGCCCGCTCAACGACGCGATCATGGCCGGGCGCATCCGCGGGGTAGTGGCCAACATCGGCTGCACCAACTCGCGGGTACAGTTCGAGGCCTTCCACCGCTATCTGGTCGAAAAGTTCATCGCGAACGACATTCTGGTCGTCGAGACCGGCTGCGCCTCCATTGCCTCACAGAAGCAGGACTTGATGACGCCAGAGGCGCTCAGTCGGGCCGGGCCCGGCCTGCGAGAGGTCTGCGAGACCGTGGGCATCCCGCCCGTCCTGCATCTAGGTTCCTGTGTGGACAACTCGCGCATCTTGACCGTGCTCTCCCAGATGGCCAGCGAGGGTGGCCTGGGCGAGGACATCTCGGACATCCCTGCCGTGGGTATGGCTCCGGAGTGGATGAGTGAAAAGGCTATCTCCATCGCCACCTACTGCGTGGCCTCTGGCGCCTACGTGATTATGGGCGTCCACAACCCGGTCGAGGGGAGCGAGGTCGTCACCGAGTACATCAGCAAGGGATGGGAATCCAAGGTGGGTGGCAAGCTCGAGTTCATCACTGACGTCGAAGAGATCTTTCGGCGGACAGTAGAGCACATCGACAAGAAGCGTGCCGCCCTGGGTCTGCCCGAGTACGATGCCAGCAAGTGGGGCCGCAGCGGTGATGCACGGATGAACCAACTGCTTGACCTGCCGGTCGAGGAGCGGATCCAGGCCATATACGGCGGCAACGGGAACGGTCACGAGCGCATAGAAGCTGCCGAAGACACCCTGGAACCGGTGGCGTAAAAGGAGAATGCGAAATGTCAAAATACATTGCTACCCGCGCGATCCGCGGTGCAAACGCCCTCGTCGCCGAGGCAGAAACCATGCTGGAGCAGGCGATCGCTGAAAGGGGAGCAGACTGTGAGGTCTCGTTTCCCAACACTGCGTACTATTTGCCGGTGATGCACGGTATGTTGGGAGCCAAGGTGACGACCCTGGGCGAGATACGGCCTATCCTGGACCACGCCAGGAAACTGCTGCACCCACTGCCGCGTCAGAACGTCTGGTCCCCCTACCTGGGAGAAACGCTGGATTCAGGGCAGGCGACCCTCCTCGCCGCCGAGGCGATCGAGGCAATCCGCTTTGTCCGGGGCGAGCAGCCAGAGCGCTACCCGGGCATCCAATTGTCCGGCAGCACGAGCTACCAAAACGACGGGTCGGGGCGCGATCACCTGAACGGCCCTATCGACGACATCCAGTTGCGTTCGTGGGGCATCCAATTGGTCGACGGCCGTATGCCTGGCTTTGCCGCCATCGTCGGCGCGGCCAAGAGCAACGAGGTCGCGGTCAAGATCGTGCGCGAGCTCCAGAGCCGCAACATCCTGGTGTTCCTCTCAGGCAACGTGAACGGGCGCAGCATCATCGACCAGCTACAGGAAGAAGGGGTCGAGATGGGGTACGACACCTACATCGTCCCCTTTGGACGCGACACGCTCTCCGCGATCTATGCCCTGGGCTTTGCTACGCGTTCGGCCCTCACCTTTGGCGGTATGGGAGGCGGGCAGTGGCACGACATCCTGCTGTACAACAAGTTCCGGGTCTTTGCCTTTGTGCTTGCCCTCGGTGAGGTCGATGATCTCAAGTATGCGGCAGCGGCGGGAGCCATCAGCTATGGCTTCCCGACCATCGCTGACACCGTGATCCCCGAGATCTTGCCCACAGGCATCACGCGCTACGAGCACGTGGTCTCAATGCCCTTTGGGGAGATCGAGGGCAAAGATGACCTGGAGCGTGCCGAGAGGTTCGTGCAAAAGGCCATCGAGGTGCGTGGCGTCAAGATCAAAATCACCGAGGTCCCTGTCCCCGTGCCCTATGGCTCGGCTTTCGAGGGCGAGGTGGTGCGCCGCGCCGATATGCGCATCGAGTTTGGCGGCAGGGGAAGCCGCGCTTTTGAGTACCTGCGCATGGCGCCGATGGAAGAGATCAACGACGGTGACATCCAGATCATCGGTCCCGATCTTGAGACGGTGCCCGAGGGCGGAGGTATGGATCTCGGCCTGTTGATCGAGGTTGCTGGGCGCAAAATGCAGTTGGACTTTGAGCCCGTGTTGGAGCGCCAGGTCCACTACTTTGTCAACGGCGCCTCCGGCGTGCAGCACATCGGCCAGCGCGACATCGCGTGGATACGCATCTCCAAGGGCGCCGCGGACAAGGGCTTTACTCTGCGCCACTTTGGCGACATCGTCCACGCCCGACTGCACTCCGCGTTCGGCGCCATCGTAGACAAAGTGCAGGTCAAGATCATCACCGACCCCGCACTACACGCAGAGTGGCTGGGCAAGGCGCGTGAAGCATATGACCAGCGCAACCGCCGCCTGGCCGACATGACCGACGAAGCGGTGGACACTTTCTACTCCTGTATCCTCTGCCAGTCCTTTGCGCCCGACCACGTGTGCATCATCTCGCCAGAGCGGTTGGGCTTGTGCGGAGCGTACAACTGGCTGGACTGCAAGGCCAGCTTCGAGATCAATCCCACGGGCCCCAACCAGCCGATCGTCAAGGGGGATTGCATCGACCCGGCGATTGGGTACTGGAGAGGCACCAACGAGTACGCGCAGCAGGCCTCTCACGGGTCCGTGCCACACGTCTCGCTGTACTCGATCATGAACAACCCGATGACGGCCTGTGGGTGCTTTGAGTGCATCGCAATGCTCATCCCCGAGGCGAACGGGGTGATGGTCGTCAGCCGAGAGGACGCCAGCATGACCCCAGCCGGCATGAAGTTCTCTACGCTGGCCGGTATCGCCGGCGGTGGTCTCCAGTCGCCTGGCATGATGGGCATCGGCAAGTACTACCTGCTCAGCCCCAAGTTCATCTCGGCAGATGGCGGCTTCAAGCGCGTGGTCTGGATGTCCAAGAACCTCAAAGAGTCGATGGCTACCGAGCTGGAAGCAGTCGCAGAGCGCGAGAACGACCCAGGCTTGATAGGCAGGATCGCCGATGGGGACACCATCACCGAGGTAGACGAACTGGTCACGTGGCTCGAGGAAAGGGAACACCCCGCTCTCACAATGCCGCCAATGCAGCCCGCACCGGAACCAGAAGAGCAGGAAGTGGCTCCGGCCGCAGCGGCCAAAGCACCTGCGGCACCGCAGCGAGCGGCGGTCGTCGAACCGGTGGCCGCGCCGAAGCCAGAACCGGCTGCTCCTGCGCCCGAGGCCAAGCCGGTCGCCCCAGCTCCTGTGCCAGAGCCCGCAGCAAGCCTGCCTCAGGTAGCGCCTGGTGACGTGCAAGCCATCGCCCAGATGAGCGCTGACATCGTCCTCGACAGGATACGGAGCGCCCTGGAAGCCGCGATTGGCGCCCTGGGCGGAACCGTGCCTGCTGCGCCCTCCCGGCCGGCGCTTGCCCAAGTGCCGGCGCCCGTTGTCAAAGCCGCCCCTCCCGAGCCCGAGGCACCTTCGCCAGCCGCCAGGCCGCGCAAAGAACGGCCCAAGCCGGTTGGTGCCCCGTGGATCAAGGGGACCGGCGCCAGTGTTGACCTCGTCAAGGAGCGGTGGACGGGCCAGGTGCTCGAGATCACGTTGGGCGCCACGGCCGCGAATGGGGGCAGCCGTTCTCGCACGCTGACGATCGGTGGAGAAACGACCTGGCCGTACATCTTTTCCGAAGGGACGATGCCCAGTCGCCCAGCAGTCGGCATCGAGATCTTGGACAAGAAGCCCACCGACTGGTCCCCGTTGCTGATGAAAGCCTGGGGCGACGTGATGAATGACCCGGCTGAGTGGGCCAAGGCCGCCGAGGCCAAGGGCGCCGAAGCGATCCTGCTCCGACTCGGCGCGACCCAGGCGGATGACAGCCCGAACACGGCTGCCAACGCACGAGCTACGGTGCGCAAAGTGCTGGACGCGACCGGTTTGCCGCTCATCGTCTACGGCCCTGGTCAGGTTGACCTGGACAATGACCTCCTGGTGGCCGTGGCCGAAGAAGGCAAGGGCGAGCGACTGGTCTTGGGCCTGTGCGAGGAAAAGAACTACCGCACTATCGTCGCTGCCGCGCTCGCGAACGACCAGATCGTCATCGCCAGCACCGCGATGGATGTGAACCTGGCCAAGCAGCTCAACATCCTGGTCAGCGATATGGGCTTGCCACTGCAGCGCATCCTGATGGATCCGACCTGTGCAGCAGTAGGGTATGGCATCGAATACGGCTACTCGGTGATGGAACGACTCCGCCTCGCCGCGCTCGCCGGAGACAAGATGACCCAGTTGCCGATGATCGTGACGGTCGGCTTTGAGGCATGGCGTCAGAAGGAGAGCAAAGTGGGCGAGGGCGTGCCCGAGGCATGGGGCGACTGGGAGAAGCGGGCGATCAACTGGGAGACCTGCACCGCTGCGGCACTCGTCGAGTCGGCGGCAAATCTCCTCATACTCCGCCATCCCGAGTCGGTAAAGCGCGTCCACACGATGATCGATCAACTCATGATCGGGAACAGCCAGGGAGGATAGCACAATGGCCCTTTCAGGGATACAAATCTACAAACTGCTGCCGCGCACAAACTGCAAAGAGTGCGGCTTCCCAACTTGCCTGGCCTTCGCCATGAAGCTTGCCGCCAAGCAGGCGGAGCTCTCGGCGTGCCCGTACGTGTCTGACGAATCCAAGGAGCAACTGGAGGCCGCTTCGCAGCCTCCGATCCGGCTGGTGACGGTCAAGGCGAATGGGCGCGAGGCCAAGGCAGGCAACGAGACGGCGATGTTCCGGCACGAGAAGCGGTTCTTTAACAAGCCGGGGCTGTTCATCCGTCTGTACGACAGCCTGCCCGTCGATGAGATCAAGGCCCAGGCAAAGGAAATCGCCAAGTACGTCGTCGACTATGTCGGCATGCAGCTGGCGGTCGATGGGTTCGCCGTCGAGGCGACTGGAGACGGCGAGACCTTTGCGGCTGCTGTCCGTGCAACACTGGATAGCGCTGTGCGCCCGTTGATCTTGATCGCTGACAAAGCCGATGTGATGGAGGAAGGACTCAAGGCGGCAGCGTCCGCCCAGGGTGACGAGGTCCGCCCCCTGATCTGTGGGGCAACTGCGGAGACCTGGGAGTCTTTTGCCACACTCGCCAAGCAGTACGGGGCGCCGATGGTGATCCGAGAGGAGTACCTCGACGTCTTGGCAGATCTGGCGACCAAGATAAAGGACATGGGGATCAACGACATCGTGCTCGACCACGGCGCACGCGACCTATCGGTTGCCGTGGCCAAGCAGACGCACATACGCCGGCTGGCTCTCAAGAAGAACTTTAGAGCACTTGGTTACCCGATGATCAGCTTCCCAAGTGACTGTGTGGATGAGGACGAGATGTCCCCGCTCGCCGCAGTGCAGGCTATCGCCAAGTATGCCGGCTTTGTGGTCATAGATGGGTTCAGCCCGGATACGGTCTACCCCCTCCTGGCGTTGCGAGAAAACATCTACACCGACCCGCAGACACCGATCCAGGTGCAGCCTGGCCTGTACGAGATCGGAGAACCGACCCCTGACTCTCCGTTGTACATCACCACCAACTTTAGCATCACCTACTTTTCGGTGGCCAACGAGATCTCGGGCAGCGGACAGCCGGGCTGGTTGTTGGTAGCCGACTCGGAAGGGATGAGCGTGCTGACGGCGTGGGCTGCTGGCAAGTTCGATGCCGAGCGCATCGCAAAATCGGTCAAGTCCAGCCAGGTCGCGGAAAAGCTCAATCACAGGAAACTGGTCATTCCGGGACACGTTTCCGTGCTGTTGGGAGAGATCGAAGAAGAACTGCCTGGCTGGAAGATCTTGGTGGGACCGAGAGAAGCTGTAGAGATCCCTTCCTACGCCAAGATCTGGCAGACGATGTAGCTTCACACAGCGCACTGCGTGTCGCCTCGGCTCAGGACAGGCCCTGTGTGACACGCAGTGCGCATCGCGAGGGGGTCTAGCATCGCCAAGCATACGGTTCGTTTCCAACCTCTGGATCGCTCGATCCAGGTCGACACGGGCACCTTGGTCGCCGACGCGGCCAATGCAGCCGGTATCGAACTCGGGCTGCCGTGTGGTGGGCAGGGACGGTGTGGCCGCTGCACTGTGATCGTACAGGAAGGGAGCGTGCACCGATCGCCCAACCAGCGCTTCTCGGATGGGGACATAGAGGCGGGGTATGCGCTTGCCTGCCAGACGACCGTTCAGAGCGACGCAGTGATCTATATTCCCCCGCAAGAGATCGAGCGCAAGCTCCAGACAGACAAGACAGCTCAAAAGATCAGCGCTCCCTTTTCCTATGACTATCTGCGGGATCAACCCCTGCGCAAGTACGTTGTCACCGTACCCGAACCGTCCCTCGACGACCAGACGGATGACTGGTCGCGGTTGAAGCGGGAGCTGGCTCGCCAGTACAGGGTCGAGGGCCTGATCGCTGAGCTACCGGTGCTCCGCCGGGTCTCCGCCGCACTTCGTCAAGGAGAATGGACGGTCACTCTCGTGATCGAGACCGACCGTTGGGATGCACCTTCGGGCCCAACCCGCCTGATCGACATCCTGCCCGGCGATCATCTGGAATCGCTTTGGGGAGTGGCGATCGACATCGGCACGACCACCAACGTGGTCTGGCTGGTCGACCTACTGAGCGGTGAGGTGATGGCCCAGGCAGCCGACTATAACGGTCAGATCGCCCGGGGCGAGGACGTGATCTCGCGCATCATGTATGCCTCACGAAGCAAAGGCGAGGCCAAGGGACAGGGGCTCGGCGAGCTGCAGCAACTCGTGATCCAGACGCTGAACCGCTTGCTGGGACAGGCGGCCCACCAGGTCGGCGCGCGTCCCGAGGAGATCTATCGCGCCGTCGTAGCGGGCAACAGCACGATGATGCATCTCTTTGCAGGTCTGCAGCCCGAGTCGATCCGACTGATGCCCTTTGTCACGACCGTCAATCACATTCCGACCCTGCGCGCGCACGAGCTGGGGCTCTGCATCTGTCCTGACGCCGCGGTGGATTCCCTGCCGGGAATCGCCAGCTATGTGGGCGCCGACATCACTTCCGGTGTGCTGAGTTCGGGCATGTGCCAGGGAGACAAGCTCACGCTCTTTATCGACATCGGTACCAACGGTGAGATCGTGCTCGGAGATTGCACCTGGCTCATCGCGTGCGCGTGTTCTGCCGGCCCCGCCTTTGAAGGGGCGGGCGTAGTCCACGGTATGCGCGCCACAGAGGGCGCGATCGAGGAGGTGTGGATCGAGCCCAAGACCCACGAACCGACGATCCAGGTCATCGGCCCCGCTGGCACAAATCCGCGCGGGATCTGTGGCAGCGGGCTGATCGGACTGATGGCAGAGATGTTTATGACCGGCATCGTGGACAAGAGCGGCAACGTCAACGTGAATCTGCCCACCGAGCGAACTCGCGCTGGCCCGCACGGAGGCGAGTACGTCGTCTCCTGGGCCAGCGAGACGGCGACATCGCACGACATCGTCATCACCGACGTGGATCTGGACAACCTCCTGCGCGCCAAGGCAGCGATCTATGCCGGCTTTGCGGTGCTAGCCAGGAGCGTCGGTATGACCATCGCCGACATCGAGCGCGTCTTGATCGGCGGTGCGTTCGGCCAGTACATCAACATCGAGAAAGCGATCGAGATCGGCTTGTTGCCCGATGCGCCGTGGGACCACTTTAGCTATATGGGGAACACATCTGTACGGGGTGCCTATTTGGCCCTGCTCTCGCGTGAGGCTCGGGGGCAGATTGCCAGCATCGCCGACATGATGACCTACCTGGAGCTGTCAGCCGACAACACCTTTTTCGATGAGTTCAACGCGGCGCTCTTTTTGCCGCATACCGACGAGTCCCAGTTCCCGACAGTGGCTGCAGAGCTGATGGCCCTGGAGTAAAAGTACGATGACAACAACGATCGCTGTCGCCGGCAAAGGCGGCACCGGAAAGACAACTGTCGCGTCCATGATCGTTCGCTACCTGGTCGAGAAACAGGCGGGGTCGATCTTGGCGATTGACGCCGACCCATCCAGCAACTTGCACTATGTGCTGGGGTTAGAACTAGAGGAGACCATCGGCGACATCAGGGAAGACATGCTCGATCAGGTCCAGGCTAGCTCTGTGACCGCTGGCGCGATGCCCGGGGGCATGAGCAAGCAGGACTATCTCGACTACCAGATCCGGATGGCCCTGGTCGAAGGCACCAGCGTAGATCTGCTGGCCATGGGACGACCTGAAGGACCAGGGTGCTACTGCGCAGCCAATCAGATGATGCGCGTCATCATGGACCGCATGGGAGATAGCTACGACTATGTGGTGATGGACAACGAGGCCGGCATGGAGCACATCAGCCGCCGCACGACCCGAGATGTGGATCACCTGGTCTTGGTCACCGACACCTCGCAGCGGGGGGTGATCGCCGCCCAGCGGATCGTCGAGATGATCCCCGGGCTGGATGTCAACATCGACAAGCTGTACCTGGTGGTCAACCGGGTGATCGGCGATCATTTGGCGCCCCCTTTGGCTGCCGCGGTCGCCAAGATCGGAGTCGAGCTCACGGGGACGATTCCCAACGATCTGGTGATGTCAGAGTTCGAGTTCTCTGGACGGCCTTTGATAGAGCTGCCACGCGACTCGCCGGTCGTCCAGGCAGTGTTCAGGATCGCGGACAAGATGCTATCAAACGGACAAGCATAAGCTGTCCATAAACCTATGGAGGGAAGGTCATGTATATTATCGCCGAGAACATTCACATCATCTCCAAACCCATCAAAGATGCTATCGCCGAGCGGGACGGCGCATACTTTCGCAATCTGATCGCAAAGCTTGCGGACGCCGGGGCGAACGCGATCGATCTGAATATCGGGCCGAACAGGAGACACGGGCATGAGATCCTGCCCTGGCTGGTAGAGGAAGCAGAAAAGGTCACCGATCTGCCACTGTGCTTTGATACCACCAATCTGGCGGCCATCGAGGCCGCCTGCGAGACAGTCTCCAAGGCCCAGCCGATCATCAACTCGACCGACTGCCGGCCTGAGCGGCTGGAGGCTGTGCCGCCCCTCGCCAAAAAGTACAACACCCGGCTGATCGGCCTCACGATGGCCGAGGGAATGATCCCAGTCAGCGCCGACGAGCGGGTCACACTGGCCTTGGAGAGGCTGATCCCGCATATGGTCGAGATGGATTTCCCGATCACAGATCTGATCATCGACCCCCTGATCCTTACCGTCTCTGGCTGCCAAGAATACTGCCCCGAGGCCATCGAGGCCGTGCGCACGCTCAAGTTTGCGTGGGACCCGCCCCCGTTGACCAACGGCGGCCTTTCTAACGTCTCGAACGCCGTTCCCGAGGCGATGCGCCCGCTGCTGGACCAGGTCTACTTGGTGATGCTCATGGGAGCGGGCATCGACATGGTCATTGCCGACCCGCTCGATCGAGACCTGATGGAGTTTATCCGCGTCGTCGAGGAACGGGATGACTCCACGCCGCTCAACCGCCTGCTGACCACCCTCCACGACAGAGTCGAGGCTATGGAAGACCTGCAGCCCGAGGATGTGGATATGAGCGATCCGAAACAGGTCGAGGTGTGGAAGACCGTCCAGGCGCTGCTCAACAAAGTGATCTACACGGATGCATACTTGAGATAGCTGCTTGCCAAGCAGCGATCGGGGATCGACAGACGGGAGCCGACTGGGACCTTCCCCACACATCTGACAGGGAGAAAGTATGGCTGATATATGGGCACAACTGGCACGATACCGCCAGGTCAAGGCGCTGCCGGACGGTTTGCGCCTCCTGGTGCGCCCACTGGCAAAGGGTGATACCGACAAGCTCGCCGTCCTCTTTGCACGGGCCGCGCCTGAGGACCTGGAGCGCTTCCGGAGCGATCCCACCGATCGGCACGTTATCGAGAGCTGGGTGGAAAACCTGGATCTGAGCAATGTCTTCCCGATCGTGGTCGAGGTGAACGACCGCATCATCGGCGATGCAACGATCCACTTTGGCACCAAGTTCCAGCGCCACCTTGGCTGGATGCGCATTTTCCTGGATCGCGAGTTCCGGCTGCGGGGCATTGGTTCGCTGATGATCCGCTCGGCGATCGACATCGCCCGGCGGGTAGGCTTGCACCAACTGATCGCTTTTGTGCCAACCGATCAACCCCAGGTTATCAAAGCATTCGAGCATCTAGGATTCCAGAACGAGTTCACCCACGACGACTATGCGATGTTGCAGGACGGGCGCACGCTGGATGTGGCAGAGCTGGTGCTCTACTTGGTCGACCACTCTGGAGAGTTCTAGACCGCGTGCGCATCCTGATCGCTGCCCAAGGACAGTGGGGATGGCGGATCGCCGACCACCTGAACCGCACCGTACCCTCAGGCTGGCAGATCAGTGTCTGGCAAGGGCCTACTGCGTTGCCCCTGGTGATAGATGAGCCAGACGAGTTCCTGCCCCGCACTCTCCCTCAGGCAGACCTGCTCATCGCCCTGACCGAGAGTGCGGGGTTGACCGACCTGACGCCGGACCTGGCCCATATGTGCGGTGCGCAGGCGGTTCTCATTCCAGTGGACAGGCGTGCCTGGGCACCGCCCGGCCTCCTCCGGCAGGTAAGAGGGCGGCTGTCGGCAATGAATATCGGCAGCGCAGCGCCTATGCCCTTCTGCAGCCTGTCTCCCACCAAGGCCCAGCACCCGCTGATCCAGGAGTTCGCCCGGCGTTACGGGCGACCCGAACTGGTGTGCGACATAGAGGACCATCACGTTGCCCGCTGCGAGATCGCGCGCGAGACGCCGTGTGGGAACACGCGGTACATCGTCGAATGCCTGTCGGGCATCTCGACCGCAAGCGCCGCGGAGCAGGCAGGGCTGCTTCATCACTACTACCCCTGCTGGGGAGGCATGGACGTCGACCCTGTGCAGGGCTCCCATACCTTGCTTCACATCGCAGCAACGATGGCACAGAGGTCCGTACAGCAAGCAACGCAGGACGGGAAAGACAGGAAGGAAGAGGGAACATGACCAAGGACGCCGCATCACTGCAGGAACGCATTGCCGAGGTAGAACAGCGCTTAGCGGAGGCAAATGCCCGCCTACCCAAGCACGATCCTCCGGGGGCTCTGATTGCCGAGATCGACGAACTGGACGAGGAGCTCGAGCACCTGCAGTCCCTGGGGAAGCCAAAGGGCGTGGAAGAACAGATCGCCGAGGTCACACAGCGGCTGGAGGAAGCGCGAGCGCGCTTGCCGCATCACGATCCGCCTCCGGCTCTGATCGCCGAGCTCGACGAACTCGACGAGGAGCTGGAACGGCTGCACTCCCTTCGCGGTGCTCGGCAGTGACGGTTCCGTCTGCGCTCGTGCGAGCGCAGGCAGGGCTGTCGGGAGCGACGCCTGTGACCGGGTGGGTCGCAGGCGTCGCTTCTTGGATCGAGTTACCCGGGTATCTTGGGCGCGCTGAGCGCGTCGTATGGACAGGGCGGCACGCACTCTCCGCACCCCCCACAGCGCCCCACGTCGATAAACGGTGGTTCCTCCCCGTCGATACGGACAAACGCCTTGAACCGGCAGTGCTGTGCGGCCTCACACTGTCGGCACGCCTGGCAGCGGTCATAGTCGACGGTGGGCATAATGATGCCGTGAGATGGAAACATATCCCCCATTTTCTCCTGCCTGGACAAAGAACGCAACGACGAACAGGCCAGCGCCTTTGCTCAGGCCAACCAACCCAGGCAGGCATTGTACCCGAAATCCCCTCAGGTGCAAACCACGGCCTCCCCTGGAGACCGTGGCGGTTCGCAGAGGGCACAACAGGCAGTGGTAGGGCGTGTCCCCACCCGATTCTTGCAGGGAGGTAGAATATGGAAGGCACAATGGTGAAAGCTGTCATCGTCGGCGAGCGGCAGGCAGACCTGGTAGAGATGCCCATACCCCAGCCCAAGGCAGATTGGGCCCTGGTGAAAATGCGCGTCGTACCCATGTGCACGGAATACAAAGCCTGGCTGCGTGGTCCACGTTCCCCGGGCGAGCGGATCAACGCCCTTGGCCACGAAGGTGCGGGAGAGGTGGTTCAGGTCGCGCAGCCGTGCGGCGTCAAGGTCGGCGATCGGGTCGTAGTGATGGGGGCGGGGCCGTGCGGTCGATGCGCGTACTGCCGGGCCGGCGACTTTTTGCACTGCCCGTACCAGGCTCAGTATGCCGACTTTACGGGCGAGGCAGAACCGACCGGGGCATACGCACAGTACCGCCTGGGGGCTGCGTGGCTGCTGCCCAAGATACCCGACGACATCTCTTTCGAACACGCTTCCATGGCCTGGTGCGGCTTGGGCCCAACCTTTGGCGCCATGCAGACCATCGGGATGAATGCGTTGGACACGGTGCTAATCACCGGCGCGGGACCCGTAGGTCAGGGAGGCATTGTCAACGCCAAGTACCGCGGCGCACGGGTCATCGTGGCCGAGTTGGAGCCTTGGCGTGTGGAGCGAGCCAAGTTGTTGGGCGCCGATGCGGTCGTGGACCCCCGGGACGAGCACGTCGTTGAACAGATCAGAGAGATGACGGTCGATGGCCTGGGGGTGACCTGCGCTATCGACTGCGCTGGCGTGGTTGCCTCTCAGCGCCTGTGCATCGACGCCACACGAACCAAGGGAAGGGTCTGCTTTGTCGCCGAGAGTTCTGACCCCTTGCCGATCCGGGTAAGCGCGGACATGCTGCGGAAAGGGCTCACGCTCGTCGGGCAGTGGCACTACAGCCTCAATGACTTTGGCCAGATCATGCAGGTCATACGCGGATCGAGCGATGTGCTGGACGTCCTGATCAGCCATCGTTTCCCGATGAGCAGGGTTCAGGATGCGCTGGCGCTCTCGGCCTCGCACGAGTGTGGCAAGATCATCCTTGACCCTTGGGCATAGTGGCTCTCGCGGCCTTTCACCCGGACAAGTAGCCGGTCAAGATCTCGGCGCGTCGTGATGCAGCATCGCCGACCCGTTGGCACTCCGGGTGAACTGCCAACGGGTCAGCGAGGGCAGAACAGGCTTACCGTCCGGAGCGAGCCCGGCCTATGAAGGGCAAGTAGAGCGAGTGAGGCCACGGTCGGTAGGTCAGGTTGAGCGCCATGGCCGGATCCCCGAAGAGATGGTAGGTATCGAGCAGGTCATCGTACACTGGGGCCTGGCTGTAGAGATGAAGCTTGGCTGACCAGGTCGCAGGGCCAAGCTCCACAATGCCCTCATCAAAGACGGCGCTGTAAAACCCTGTGTGCAGGTAGCCGTGCCCCGTGGCGATGCCCAGTCCGCTGGGCGACCACGTCGCCACGGCGCCCCCGCCATCCAGGCGCAGCAGCGATTCGTCCAACGTGCCATACTCGGGATGGTGAAAGTAGCCGGTAAAACAGGTGATCGAGAGCACCACAGGCCATCGCCGCTCGTTTCGCAGGCCGGGCACGTCATAAAAGTCAAAGATGTTCTCAACGGCCCACTGGTGCCAGGAACTATGACCCACAAAGCTGAGCAGTACCCCCCCGCTCTGCCAGGCAGCCAGTGCGCTGCTCTGTGCCTCGTTGGGAGATAGATCGTCCAGGTAGATCCTGCGACCCGTCCGCGGGGCGGTGACATAGTGATTGTACACAACGTCGCTGGACTGGCTAAAGTCATCCGCCGAATCCGCATTGTCGGCCACAAAGATGTGCCTGGTATTCCAGGTGCCGGGTTCGGGGTCTCGCTCATAGTCGAGGATCTTGCCCACAACCGTCCTCGCTTCGGCCGCGCTTGTGACCGGCAGACGCCCCAACAGCACGTCCGGAAGCACGTCATCGCCATCGACAGCGGCATAGCGATTGTCCGACGCCGTCTCGCCCAGGTAGCGGTCAACCATGCCCAAATACGGTGGGATATAGTTCTTGGAACCGTAGCCAAAGTGATCCAAAAAGTCGTAACTTCCGTCGCCAACCAAGAGGACATACGTCGGGGCTGGCGTCCACTGCGCATAGGCGTAACCGATGAAAGACCTGATGGCCTCTGGATCGAGCAGGCCGCCGCTGAACTCATCGTACACATCTTGCACATCTGCCACAGCCACCTGGTGCCCCTGGCCCTGGCGATGGTCCGCCAGGGGCTGCACGGCATCGCTAAAGTCGGCATGGGTGATGATCAAATAGTCCGCACCGTTGGCCGGATCGCGCCAGTTCGAGGGGTTGTCGGCGACAATGTCGGCGGGCCGGCGAACCTGCGCGCCAGCCACGGCCAGGTACGTCGCGGCCGGGGAGACGTCGTCGGCAAAGGACAACGGAGCCCCTCCCCCACCCGTCGCACCACTCAGGTGTACAGGCTGGCGGGGATCGGTCACGTCATAGAGCGAGACATCGGGGTCGCCAAAGCCCCCCAGCGCATAGCTGTGCGAACCGCCCTCTCCTCAAAAGAATGCCTCGCCGCCGATAACAGACTGGAACGCATAGTCGATCTCTACGGCATCGAGTAGAATGCCCTCATCGCGCACGTTGGCGGCGATCCGCACCGAGTTGTCTCCCGCCCGCAGAAGGGAGCGTGCCACGACCACAGAAGCCGTCACCGGGGAGCGCCCGCTCCAGGACAGCTCGCCCACGGGCTGTCCGTTGACCGCAAACGTAGCTCGGTGTGTGGGCGTGTCGCCGACCATAGCCACCCGCAGCGCAGCCGTCGCCACGTTCACATCCAATGGCTTTAGCGACAGAGAGACCGTTCGGTCGTGCCCCGCAAGCGGGAGCAGCCTGGCATCGTACCAGTGGTCGCCGTCCGCGTTAGGGCGCTTCTCGATGTACAGGTGGTTGCCCTCATAGCGGGCGGTAGTCCACACCGGGGCGCTGGGCTGCCCGCCGGGAGCCACATCCCGGGTGTCCATACGCAGGCCAACAGCATCACCGTACCGGAGCCAGTAGACGTTCTGTTCCCTGTAGCGGCTGCGGGGTACGCGCCCATAGAACACAAGGCTGTCACTGGAGTCAAAACTAGAGTCTCCCTGCCCGTGTACCAGAATGGCGACCTCCTGATCCCCTTCGAAAAGCTGCAGCGTGCCCGGGCCGATGTCATCTACCGGCACGCCGGCGTCCTTCAGGTCGGCGTAGGTCAGGCGGTAAAGGCCAGGTGCATCGATGACGATCTTGAAGCTGCCTGCCACGCTCGCGGGAACGTCCATAGAAACCGCGTCCGTCCGCGCGGGGAAAGCAACCCGCCACTCCCGTGCGGCCTCATAGTTGAGCAAGGCCTTGCCCAGCAAGCCCTCAAACGCTGCAGATCCCGGCCCAGGCCCTGCGAGCAGCGCCGCGTCCTCGGCGTGCTCAAAGCTGATCCCCACCACAAGCCGGCGCGTGACCAAGAGCTCCCCGCGAGCAGGATTGCTGCGGAGCGGGTAGAACGCGACGCGGGCTACGCGATACCCCCGGGTCTTGCCCATCTCCTCTACATCGATGGCATCCGCAGGATAGAGCGCACCGGCAGCGTAGAGGGTCTGGTCCAGGGCGAATTCGTAGCTCAAGCCGACCGGCATAGAGGCCACGTTGTCACCCCCGCTCTTTGGCTCTGCAGCCGCGCGGGAGACGGTCGGCAGGGGCACAGGGTAGATTGGGTTGGACAGGGACAGCGTCGACTGCTCGACCTCGAGGATCCGCCAGGACAAAGCACCCAAGGGCGGCAAGCCGATCATCGCCCCGATCTGGAGCAGTTGTGGGGCTCCTGGCTCTCCGAGCAGCGCAAAGCCCTCGGCACTCACCTGGAGATAGGTCTCGCCCTGTTCGGAGACTGGACGAAGGGCGTACTCGGGCAGCGTAAACTCGATCACCACCTCGTCGGACGAGGCCCGCACCAGGCGTATCGGCTCCGGAGAGGTGTGCGCTGCAGTCGACCCGGGCGAAGCGAGCAGCAGCGCGGTCGCTCCGATCGCCAGAACCACTCGAGCGATCCACGCTCGCCATCCTCTGTCTGTTTTCCTCAGCTCTGGTCTCAAAGCACCACCTCCTTAGCTCTACTATACATCAGGCCTGCCCGGATGTCAGTAAACAATACGTGAATACATGGTTAACACGTGTTCACTTTACTGAACGCAACCCTGCTCTGGCCCAGCCCTTGGGGAACGATCTAGCACGGGCCCGTCGCGGCAGACCAGACAGCCGCCGCGCGCACACGACCCGCACACGCCGATGCCGCAGCGCATGTAGGCCTCGTAGATGAACTGGCAGGGCAAGCCACGCTCTCGCGCCAGGAGGTGGCCGGCGCACCTCAGGGCGGCGAACCGGTCCTGGAAGAACAGGCCCTGTGCGGTGCGGGCGCCAAGAGCCACGTGCGTGGCCCGGCCTGCACCGCGGGCAACCTGGGCCAGGTGGAGAAGGGGAGGCAGGCCGCACCCCCTGCCGATCAGCATCAGCGCGCCCCGGCAGAGGGAGAATCCGTGCCCGAACGGCCCTCGCAGCCAGACCGTATCACCCGTCCCCAGGGTGTGCATGGCCGTCGTAAAGGGCCCGACGCGGTCTGCGGTGAGGGCGATGGGATCGATCGCGCTGGGGCTGAAGGGCTTTTCGTCGAGGCCGGGCAGTCAGGCCAGCGCGGGCGTCCACGCTTGAAGGGAAAGCGATTGCCTGCCCTAGTGGGCTCTCTCTTCTTCCAGCATGTTGACCTCGACCAGCGCAGGAGAGTCGTGTCTCAAACGCAGCGTCTTGATCTCGTGCGGCTGCCAGGTCACCGTCCACCGGGAGCGTGCAGCGCCCAATCCGAGGTGTATCTCAGCCTCGGTCTCGTGCCCTGCGGTCTCGTAGCCGCGCAAGATCAGGTCCTCCCCGTCCTCTGCCACCTTGATTGTGGTCAGAACGACATTGGATGGGGAACAGCGCACCAGCGATGCGCAAGCCGGCCACTCACCCGGATGGGCCTCGACCTCACAGGCCACCGGCGGCGCGTTGAGCGACTCGGCGCGACGCACGACATCGCCCTCTCGCTGCCAGCTTCCGCTGTAAGGAATGAGGGCCAGCCGGACGACCTGTTCACCCTGATCTGTGTAGTGATAGGTCACGCCAGGCTCGATCTGTCGTGGCTGATGAAACGCATAGACCGGGCTGCGCAAAATGCTCATGCGCAACTCTCCTGCCAGCACGTCATACCCGTACTTGCAGTCATTCAGCAGGCTGAACCCGCAGGGCCTCCCGTCGATCATCCCTCTGACATCTACCCAACCCTGGCACGGCTCCTCTCCCCCGTCGTCGGTCCGCTGAATGCTGCCATAGGGCGCGGAGGACGTACTCTGTGGGTCTTGCAGGGCCAGGGGAAAGGCCAGCTTGAGCATTTTCCCCTGCTCGTGCCAGTCAACGGTCACATCGAGGTAGACCTGCCTGGCGTCTGCGTACAGGACATAGTCAGACTCAACCGTCGAACAGCCCCACTGGCTGCGCACTCGCACCACCTGGCGAACGGGGCCGTCCTCAATCAGGGCAACATCTCCCTGAGCGTGAAAGCGCCCGACCTCCCGATCGAACGAGACGACATCGTGACTCCACGTATCGCTTGGATCGTCGATGACCAGAGGCACGCAACCGGCATCGCGCAGGTGTTCAAGCCCGTTCGCTTTGTCGATCAGGCTGGTCGGCCAGCCACTCTCCGGATCGAAGGATAGGCCCAAGTACGCGTTCTCAATAGAGAGCACCTTCCGTGGCTCAGGGGGTGTCCAGGTTGGGGCATCGTCAGGAAAAGCCAGGTGATAGCACCGATACCCCAGCGCGGGCAGATCGGCCAGGAAACACAGGTGCAACACATAGTAGGCCCCACTGTGTTCGAGGGCTGTAACCTGGCAGGGCACCTCCTGCCCCTGGTCATCGGTCAGACAAACGAGGCCGGGGCGAAACACCCCTCCCCAATCCTCACTCCAGTGCCCGGTCACCATCACGGCTGTCTCCACGGGTACAGACTGCGCCCAAGCCAACGGGTTAAAGACCAGCAGCGAGCGGCCCGCTCCTTGGGTATCGATCTGCGCCGAGATCGCACTGAGCGCGGTCTCCAGCGCTACCTGCGCGATCTCTAGACTTTCGGCGTACTCGGCGTACGCATCTTCACATGCTTCACGGATGCTGGTCCCCGCGAGGATGTCGTGAAACTGGTTGAACAGCACCTGGTGCCAGGCAAGGGTCAGCGCCTGTCGAGGATACCCTGATCCCAGGAAGTGATGAGAGAGTGCGGCGAACTTTTCGGCGGTGAGCAAAGCGTGCTCGCACTTGCGGTTGTACCGCTTGATCGCCGAAACGGCCGTGTAGCAGCCCCGCGCGTGATGCTGCAGATCGCTGTGAACGACAGGCAATTCGGTCGCACTGGCGCGCACAGCCTCAAAGAAACGATCAGCGTTGTCAAAACGGACCTGTGGACCGTCCGGGCGAGCCATCGCTCGGGTGATAGAAGCGATATTCTCCTTCGTGGGGCCGCCTCCGTGATTGCCCACCCCATAGAAACACATCACATGTCCGACATCTGCGGGGGCCTGCGAGGCGGCAGCATCTATGCGCTCGATCAGCCCCCCTGGTTGGCTGGGATAGTGCAGAGGGGGACGGCTGGCAAGCACGCGCGACCCGTCATCGCTCTCCCACCAAAAGAGCGTCCCCGGGAGATCCATCTCCCGACCGGGCTCGGGACGGAAAAAGACATAGTTGCGCAGCCCACACCCAAGGAGGATCTGCGGCAGGCTGCAGGCGTGGCCAAACGAGTCCACGTTGTACCCAGTCACCGCACGCGTGCCAAACATCTCCATCAGGGCGCGCTGGCCATAGAGCCCGTGGCGGACAAAGGACTCGCCGCTCGGGATGTTGCAGTCAGGCTGCACCCACCAGCCATTGACCAGGGACCAGCGACCCTCGGCGACGCGCTGCTGGATGGTGGCAAAGAGATCAGGAGCGTCCTCCTGCACCCATCTGTAGGTGACCGCGCCACCGCTGCTGAACACAAACTCGGGCGTCTCTACCATGCGATCCAAAGCGGAGCGATAGGTCGAGAGGACCTCCTCGCGGCCTTCGCCAACGCGCCACAGCCACACCGGATCGATGTGCGCGTTGCCAATCATGTGGACGACAGGTTCAGTGCGCTTCGCAGTCATCGTTGCCCCCTGGCGCTGCCCCTCGATCACAGGTCTTGCCATCCCCACTCCAACTCAACGTCTCCGACAAAGACCGTATCGCCAGCCTCCACCCCCGCCTCGCGTAAGGCCATCGTGATCCCCATCGCCTCCAGGATCCGCTGGAACCGCGCCGCGCTTTCGTCCTGCGCCCAGTTGGTCATCACTGCCGCACGCTCAATGGCAATACCTTGGACGTGCCACCCGCTTTCATCCTGCGAGATAGTGAACGCCTTCTCGTCTACTTCGGGCTCGACCTCTATCTCTTCGCCCAGCATGTCGGTGGGCAGGTCAGACAACTGGTGAGCGATGTGCCACAGCAGATCCCGCACACCCTCTCCTGTCGCAGCCGAGATACTGAGCGGCTCGATACCGCGCTCGATCAACATCTCCTGGACCAGAGGCCACACCTCGCGCACCTGGGGCACATCCATCTTGTTAAGCACAACAATCTGTGGCTTGGAGACAAGGCGTTCACTAAAGGCCGCCAGCTCACGATGGATGACCTCATAGTCATGCAGCGGATCGGCAGCAAGTCCATCCAGCAGATGTACCAGCAGGCTCGTCCGTTCGACGTGGCGGAGAAACTGGTGTCCAAGGCCCACACCACGACTGGCGCCCTCGATCAGTCCCGGCAGGTCGGCCATAACAAAGGTTGTGTCATGGTCCAGGCTCACCATGCCCAGGTTGGGCTGGAGGGTAGTAAAGGGATAGGCCGCGATCTTGGGATGTGCAGCGCTGGAGGCTGCCAACAGGGTCGACTTGCCTGCGTTCGGCATGCCGATCAGGCCCACGTCAGCGATGAGTTTCAGTTCCAACGCGAGCCACCGTTCCTGGCCTGGCTCTCCCCGCTCCGAGATGCGCGGCGCCTGATTGGTGGAGGTCGCAAATGCCGCGTTGCCACGCCCACCTCGCCCCCCTTGTACCATGCACACGCTCTGTCCATCTTGGACCAGATCGCCCAGAAACTGCCCGGTGTTCACATCCCGGATCACGGTCCCCAGGGGAACATCGATCGCCAGGTCCTCGCCGCTACGCCCGACCAGATCTTTGCCTCGCCCGTGTTGTCCATCCTGCGCGGCAAAGTAGTTCTGATGCTGGAACATCACCAACGTGTTCACGCGTGCAAAAGCTCGGATGTACACGCCACCGCCCTTGCCACCGTTCCCACCATTGGGCCCGCCATAAGGGACGTTCTTTTCCCGGCGGAACGCCACGCAGCCGTTCCCGCCCTTGCCGGCTTTTACGTGTATCTTGGCTTCATCGAAAAACAAACTGCACCTCTAAATCTATCAACAGCGCCTTCTTGACGAAGGCGCTCGATCGCAGAAGCTGCCGAGATGCTCGGCAGTTGACTTGGTTCCGGCGGAGCGCGCGTGCACCGTTCAGGCGTCATCCTTCTCTGCAGACTGAAGCTGAGCAACATACAGATCAATGGCCTCGCGCAGCGGTCTCCAGTCCGCCGGTTTGAGATTGAACTTGAGCTGCTGGGTGATCGGCAGCTCGCCCGCTCCGGCGACCTTTATTTTCCCCTTTGCCACGCGAACGCGCCGGCGCCCGTTCTGTTCGATGATCCCGACGGCAAAAGCCCACCCCGCGCCAGCAGGAATGAGCGTCCACGTCTCCCACTTGCTCTCGAAATTCCTGGCCTCTTCACTCACAGATCGTCCTCCCACTTGTTGTTTCCACAACTGGGCCCACTCGAGGAGGACACTTGCGCCTCCCGAAGCGGGCACATGCCGGCCAGCGAACAGCACCCGCGATTATACCATATCCTGCCGCGAAATGCACATCCATAGGACGGGCAAGAGTTCACGCCAGACGCTGATCGCAGTATGTGGCATAGCCGCAGGCCCGGCAGCGCCCCGGGTCGACGTGATCCCGCTCTGCCTGCCCATCGCGCAGATCCTCGCGCATCCACTCGACAGTGTCCAAAAGCTCATGTTCGAGTTCACCCGTATAGTCCACGGCAAACGTCCGGTCGGGGTAGTGGATCAGCCCGTATGGAGGACGTAGCCCGTACGTTTCTTCCACGAGCAGACAGTAGGCAGCCAACTGCAGCACGTGGCTGCGATAGGGCTCGTCTGGAGCCGCGCCTGACTTGACCTCGACCGGAAGGACGTACTTCCATCTGCGGACCAGATAGTCAGGTTTCCCTGCCAGGTTCACCGAGGCGGAGTACAGGGGCTCAGGACATTCACGCCAGGCGCGCGTGTCACTATAGATCACCCGCCCACCGGGCAGCCCGGCGTGCTGGCGAAGTCGCCACGCGCTCCAGAGCAGCGAAAGGCTCAACAACAGCAGGCCAATGCCAACCACCAACAGCCAAACCATCCAGCATCCTTGTATGCCCTGCTGCCCCGCAGGGGCTAGCGCGCGATAGCCACGACCAACCACCCCAACAAGGAAAACAAAGCGACGCCGAACAGGATGCGGGCCAGCTTGTTCAGCTTTTGCGCCAGGGAAATGCGCCAGCCGTGACGTTCGTGCGCTTCCAGGCCTGCATCCATCGCCCCCAGATCGATCGGCTCACACCCCTCGACAACGCCTAGCCACCACGCATGGGCGCAGTAGGCGTACTGTCCGATCTGGCTGGCGGTGATCCGCCTACCCTTCGGAGACACCGTTCACCCTGGACTCGAACTCGACCAGCGCCTGGCGGAGCTTCTCCTGCTGCTTGGTAACAGTCACATCGCCCCGCGTTCGTTCCAACACGGCGCGCAGCGCATCCGTCGTGCGTCGAAGGCCCCCCGTGACTGCGTCAGGAAAGTCGATCGTCGTCATCGCAGCATACACTTCCTCCATATCGCTCAGAAGCATCTCGCCGCACTCCAGGTCGCCCCTGCGGATGGTGTCCAGGATCGCGCGACGCATCTCGCTTGCGGCCTCGGCAAGCCCCTTGAGATACGCGGGATGCCCAACAGCCATGGCAAGGTCCTCTGGACCTGGGACAGGCTCGCGGGTCAACATCGCGTACACAGCGCGCGCCTCGACAAACTCTTTCAGCGCGTCTTGGGTATAGCCTGCGTTGTAAAGGAGCGGATACGCCTCCACATCCCGCACCATCTCTGTGGCTGCTTCGCGAGCCGTCTCCAGCAGCGCTTCTGCCTGATCGAATTCGCCGCGATGCATCGCCCGGATGCTGTTCGCGCAGTAGCGGATCAGTTTCCTGGAACGGCGGATGGCTTGATCCCGTGCATCGCTGAGCGCCTCCAGCTCGTCACGGATGCCGTCTATGATCGGGGTCAGATTCTGCAACGGTACACTCCTTCTCCCCCCTACCTGAACTACCCCTCCCACTGCGAAAGCACGGTCGGTATACTACCCGAAAAGCACATTCCTGTCAATCGTTGCGCGCCAGAGAACGCTGTGCTATAATCAGCACAGAGGTGCATCGAGCGTCCATCCCACAGGCGACACCTTGATCGGGACACAGAATGGCGAGGGAGGATGGAGAATGAAAAGAACCATCGGTAGGCTGCTGTTCTTGGTTTGCGCGCTCTTGCTGGCCCAATGCACCCCTGCCGCACCGCCCACCACACTTTCCACGACCCTGCCAGAAGATACACCTGCTCCCGCTTCAGTGACTCCCGCCCCGACGCCTGGTCATCCCTCCACAGTCACGCCTGGGCTCGACCCCTATCGCACTGCCCGTCTGGATATGGTGCGGTTTCAGATCGAACGGCGTGGCGTGTCCGACCAGGACGTCCTGGAGGCCTTGCGCACGGTCCCCCGACACCTCTTTGTGCCCACAGAATGGATCGAACAGGCCTACGATGACCACCCGCTGCCCATCGGCTATGGACAAACCATCTCCCAGCCGTACATCGTGGCCTGGATGACCGAGCTGCTCCAGGTAGGACCTGGCGACAACGTGCTAGAGATCGGCACAGGTTCGGGCTACCAGGCATCTGTTCTCGGAGAACTGGGCTGTGAGGTCTACACCGTAGAGATCGTCGAAGCGCTGGCTGCCCAGGCTGCGACACGCCTGGCGGAGATGGGCTACGAGAATGTCACCGCACGGCAGGCCGATGGGTACTTTGGCTGGGAGGAACACGCCCCCTTTGATGCGATCATCGTGACCTGCGCGCCTGACCACATCCCCCCGCCTCTCATACAGCAGTTGAGGGATGGTGGGCGGATGGTCGTCCCGGTTGGGCCGCCGGGAGGGTACCAGAGCCTGTTCTTGATCACAAAAGAGAGAGGAGAGGTCAAGAGCCAGAACCTGGGCGGCGTCCGCTTTGTCCCCTTGACCCGGTAGCTGGACCATCAGGCAAAGCAAAGACGCCTGGCACAACGCCAGACGTCTCTACCCCCGGTCAAAGGAAAGCGTCTTCAGAGCCGTGCACCCGGGCCAGCGACAACTGCCTGGCGGGCCTCAAAGGCCGCATCAACGATCGCATCTGGGGTATCAAATGATCCCGACGATGCGACGGCGAGCCCTACCGCAGTCCGCATAGGAGCACTCACCCGTCCGGACTCGAGGTCTTTGATCGGGTAAAAGTGATCAAAGACAGCGGACAGCCGGGAGACAAGCTCATCCCGCATCCGCTGTGCTTTGCTTTCGTCGGTCACCACCAACAGCTCGGCTTTGCTCGCGTGGCCTACAAAGCCATCCGAACCGCCAACCTCGTCCACGACATCGCTGACAATCACACCCATCGCCCGGAGCACATCATCCCCGGCCACAAAGCCATAGACCTCGCCAAACGCGTCCAGTCCCTCCAGGGTGAGGTACAGCACAGCCCAGTCGGTTTCGCCGACCAGTCGTTGGAGCCGTTCCCAGACAATCTGTCGTCCAGGCAATCCAGTCACCGGGTCGACCAGGCTCAGGTAGACAGCGCGCCGGAGCGTGTTCTGCACGCGCAAGTGCAGCTCTTCCATATCAAAGGGCTTGGTAATATAGTCCACTGCCCCTAGCCTCAGGCCCTCGATCCGGGCCTTGCGGTCCTTGAGCTCGGTGAGAAACACGATCGGCACGTGGCTGGTGCGCAGGTTCTTGCGCAGCTCGAGAACAACGCCATAGCCGTCCATGTCCGGCAGACGAATGTCCTCGATGATGAGATCGGGCACCGTGTGTTGGCAGAACTCAATCGCATCACGTCCCCAGGCCACCGTCGAAACCTGATACCCCTGCGACGTAAAGTACGTACACAGCATTTCGGCCGTTTGCGGATCGTCCTCGACGATCAGGAGCTTTCTTTGTCCTGCCATCCTCACTCCCACAAGGTCTTTCAGGATAGAGCTTTCTCCAAGAGCAACTGGGCGCCCGGGCCGTACGCACGCTCCAAGCCCGGGCCTCCTCGCGGAGCAGCCACGCAGGGTATTAGTTGAGCGGCTCTCTATATACGTCAAACCGGCAGTCTTCATGGCCCATCGCGTGACAATGGGTCTGTATGACCCTGAAATCCTTGCCGCCGCTGACCCAATGCAGCCCCCCCTGGAGCAAGCCCGCTGCACCGTGACAGATAGGCCGGTCTGCTTCTCGTCCCCAGCAAACCGGGCATTTCTCAATGGTGTAGACGAAGCGATCTTCTCTCTCCTCCACCCTACTGCTCTGATCGCTGAACGTGGTAAAGATCCTTGCCATACCGGCCAAACCTACCTTGAGCTTGGCAGACAGAGGAAGTATCTTCATGGCCAGTCCGCCAATCCCTACTGCCGCGCCAAACGCTTCCAGGCCGGCCTGCACGGACGCCTTGCCACCTCGCAGCGCAAAGACGCGCCCGCCCCGTGGCCCGTAGGTATCATCCAGCGCCTGATTCAGCGTTGAGAACTCGACAAAGTCGAACTCTTTTCTCAGATTGTCTGGCGGGTAGTTGTCGATCAACCTCTGAAGTCCAGCCTTGTTCAAGACCGAGTTGAGCCCGTTCTTCCCCATGATGTCTTCCAGGACCTCGAGGTAGATTCTCGCGATCTTGTTTGGATAGTACAACCCGCTTAACTCTCTCTCCATGTTCGAACCCTCCTCGGATGGAGCACCGTGACACTCTGAGCCTCGATCACCTGGAGAGCGACCGCTCGCCCGTGCAGCGTTTTGGCTCCATCATCAAAGTGGTCTGGGCCACATCAGACGATTTTGTCAAGCGCTTCCACACACCTGCGCATATCCAGGAACACCAACCCCAACTTGGCTTCTTTGCGCGCCAGAACAGTCAGAACGGCTTCCTCTCCCTCTCCGACCGCCATCAGGATGACAAAACCATTCTCTCCCCGGATGTACACCTGCTCCAGGTAGCCGCGGCCCAGCTCGCCAGCGATGCGCTCTCCCAGGCTGTGCATCGCAGCCGACATAGCGGAGACACGGTCCTCCTCGATCCCTGTGGGCAGTGCAGAGGCCATGATCAAGCCGTCCACGCTGACCACCGCAGACGCCTCGATATCGGGCGTGCTGATCTGCAGATCACGCAGTTGACCTATCATCCGTTCGGTCCGTGAAACCGTCATGTTGGTGCTCCTTTGCTGTCTCGGCAAAACGTCGACTGGCCGCCCCTGCCGCCGCTCCACCCACGACTGAAGCTTGACGGCACGCTGCTTGAGCTTGCTGCAGGCAGGATGGCCTGTCAAGTTATGTCATCATACCTGTATTATACCATAAACGCCCGCGTTGCTCAATCGATGGCGCGTTCGTCCGCACTATGCCGGACGAGGTCGCAGAACCAGATAGAGCGCCAACAGCCCCAGGGCCGGTACCGCACCCAGGCAGGGCACGATGGATCGAGGAGGAGGAGGCGGTGTCGTGGTGGGCGCCGGCGGGCTTGGCATCGTGGGCGAGGCGGTCGCTGTGGGGACCAGCAGAGCCGCACCCGCCGTCGCCGTGGCCGCTGGCTCAGGGGTCGCGGTGGCCGTGCCCTCGGCATCCCGTGGCGGAGCGGAGGTCGGAGTGGAGGTCACAGCGGGCGCGGGCGTGGCGCGCGTCACTCCGGTTCTGGGTGGCGCGCCAATGTGCTCGCGCCATTGGTCTTCCATGCCGTCCATATCCACACCAAAGACCTGCATCACGGCATCATCGTAATGCGCCCCTTCGGCGAACACAGCGATCAGCTCGCCGAGGCTTCCCGTGCCATGCTCCGCTATGATAAAGTCCACCAGGCTAAAGCTCTCGGCGTAGGACAGGATCGCCTTATCCCGCTGGTCGGCGAAGACGCTGTTCAGAACTCGGAGCGAGATCAGCGTGTTACTGTCGATCGCCTCATCCAGTTCGATCCGCTCTTCGAACCCCATGCCCCCCTCACTGCGGAGAGCGAGACCCTCGTGCAGCCAGCGCGGGATCTCGCCAAAGGGCGGCTTGACGAACTGATCCAGCACGGCGTGTGTCAGCTCGTGGGGGATCACGGTGTCCATCCACGAGCTCGAGCCCAGGCCGATGACGATGACGTTCTGGCCTGAGAAGTTGACCGCTCCCGTCCACTCCGCGCTGGACTCCACCAGCACCGACATCAGTTCCTCGTGAGAGTTATAGATCACGATGGACACTGGTTCCTTGGGCGCTACAGCGAACTCTTCGCTCAGGTCGGAGGCCGCTCTGACCGCCAGGTCAAAGTACTCTTGCCCGAATCCCTGGTTTTGGTCGTGCCAGTACAGACGGACATACTCACCCTCAAGGACCTCCCAGGAGTACGATGTATCCTCATAGACAAAGGAGGTGGCATCCGTCTTTAGGCGGTTGTTGCTCTCGTCTTCGACCACCCACCAGTAGGTGAACGTGATCATGGGCGGCCGGTAATTCTCCTCGTCCGCCATATCCTCGACGTGCTCGACCTGCACGCTGGTCGCCGGATCGAACGAGAGTTCCACTCTATTCGCCGAGGTCTGCCCTGAAACCCGATAGAACAGCCGGATCGACGTGATCTTGGCGTCGCTCCGGGCTGACAGGCGAAAGGTCATTGACTCCCTGAAAACGTGTTCGTGTTCATCCTGAACCACTGTGATCGGACCCTGCGCACGGGCGGGCAGAGCCAATCCGAGGACAAAGAGCACCGCGATCGCCGTCCAAGCGCAGACCCGTACCTGCATCCATCCGTATTTCATCCCGCAATCCCCTTGACCGCGCCTGCATCGCCGTCACCAGGAGACGCCGCGCAGTACGCAGAACTCGATACACTACCACTCTGTATCACCAATACCTCAGGCCATTATAGCAGAAACCCGTACCGTGCGCAAGACAGGGATCTCTGGTCAACCAGCCATAAAGGCCTGCACCTCGTTCAAAAGGTACTGATCTGCTCGCTGTAGCTTCCCAACCGGGTCAAACGCTGAGCCAGGGGGCCTGGGCTCGGGCCAGATGAATTGGGTCTCCACAAAGACCATCTTGGTGTCCTGTAGATAGGACTCGATCTTGACCTCGACCCGAGTCGGCTCTGGGTCGCCTGGCTGAGGGGACAGTACAAACCTCAAGCCGCCTCCCAGAACCTGGCGTCCCAGCTTCTGAAGCGGACCAGGTGACTGGCCAAGCCGTTCCTCCCAGATTTCCGCAAAGGCATGCCTGCTGGTCGATGGATACAGACAGCGTAGGGACACATCGCAGGAGATGATCTGCCTGTTTTGTGCCGGCCACGTCTCCTGAAACGCGTCCAGGATGGCCTGCACTTCCGAAGCAAAGTTCTCCAAAGGCCGGTTGGGTTCGGGAGCGATGACCAATAGCTGTCCAAACGGTTTCGCTGCGGAGGCTCGGCCCACCACCAGGATTTCCAGTGGGAACGACGGCTTGCGCTCGATCTTGATCCGGTTCTGCTGGGGTGCAAAGCTGGTAAAGTCGATCCCCGCGGAGAGCAGTGAGCCGTAGAAATTGTGACCGGCCTCCTTGCCCACCTGGAGCGGCGGCATGAGGACATAGTTGATGCCCATATGGGTGAAACGTCGCGATTCGTGCCTCAACCTGTGCGCTCTTTCTTCTCAGTGCGTAACTGCGTCGTTCCTCTCCCCGGTAGGGCAGCTGTACGTGCCACAGACCACGCGGATGCCAGGTATTATACGACAGCAGAAGCCATTCCACAAGCTCACGCTGTCCCTCAGCGAGCAGCAATAGCGGATGCAACCGATTGACATCCTCCGCCAATGGTGGTAGACTCGGTAACTTATCCCACCACGAGATCCCACGGTATAGCCTGCTATGCGCCTGTTCTGGGAACTGGTCAAGCTCTCTTTCCGACGCCAGCTTACCTACTGGACTCTGGCGAAAACGGGTTTTTGAGGCCGTTTTGCGCTCCTTCGCCTCTACAGGACCCCAAGGGGTTGATTTCGACAGTCAGCGATTTCAACATCTTGTGGTGGGTCAAAAAACGCCAGAGTCCAGTTACCTATCGCGCCGCCAACCTGGCTGGATTGGCGACCAATTTCTTTTTCGGTTTGCTGCGGGCGTCTGTGCTGATTGCCCTCTATGGTACGCGGCAGGAGGTGGTGGGCATGCCGCTCCCCGCTGCCATCACCTACACGGGTCTGACCCAAGGCCTGATCGCCTTTCTGAGCCTGTTTGGCTGGTGGGAGGTCATGGACTCGGTCTACAGCGGCGACGTCTCATCCGACCTGCTCAGGCCGATGGGCTACTATACCTTCTGGCTCGCCCAAGACCTCGGGCGCGCTGCCGCCAGCCTGCTGGTGCGAGGACTGACGGTGATGACTGGCTATGCCCTCATCTTTGGCCTCACGCTGCCACGGGGCGGAGGCCAGTGGCTCGCGCTGATCATCACGCTGCTGCTGAGCCTGCTGATCAGCTTCTCATGGCGCTTTCTGATCAACCTCGCTGCCTTCTGGACCCCCAACGCGCGTGGCGTAGGGCGATTCGGCTACAGTCTGTCCTGGTTTCTGTCAGGTTTCTTGATGCCGTTGAGATTCTTCCCCGGCTGGTTTGTCAGATTGTGCAACCTGACGCCTTTCCCGTCCATCGTGAACACGGTCGTGGAGGTCTACCTGGGCATACTGACTGGTTCCGAGATCGTTCGCGCGCTCGCCGTGCAGTTGCTGTGGGTCGCCCTGCTCATCGGCGCCTGCCAACTCGTCTTGCGAGCCGGCGTGCGCCGCCTGGTCATCCAGGGGGGCTGAGATGTGGTCTGCGATAGACACCTACCGCCGGCTGATCGCCGTCCAGATCCGATCCCAGCTTGAATACCGCGTCTCGTTCTTGCTGGACCTGGTGTCGGTCGCTGTCTCAACGACGATGGCTTTCATAACGTTGGCCCTCATCTTGCAGCGCTTCGAGGACATCTCGGGATGGACATTGGGCGAGATCGCGTTTCTATATGGCATGGTGGAGGCAGCCTTTGGCACAATGGACATGCTCTTTGGCGGCTTTGACCCGGATACCTTTGGACCGTTGGTGCGACGCGGCGGCTTTGACCAATTCCTCCTTCGCCCGATCGAAATCACCCTCCAGGTCCTGGGGTCTCAATTCGCCCTTCGCCGCTTGAGCCGGATCGCCCAGGGATTCGCCGTGTTTGGGATCGCCCTGGCCCTGATCGACGTCCGCTGGACGGCGCTCAAGATCGCGTACACGCCGGTTATCTTTGTCAGCCTGGTTTGCTTCTTTGGCGGTCTGTTCATCATCGGCTCTACGACCACCTTCTGGACCGTCCAACGGGTAGAGGCGATCAACATCTTTACCTACGGCGGCAGCGAAATGATGTCCTACCCGATGCACATTTACCACCCGTCGCTGCGCAGGTTCTTTACCTACATCGTGCCCGCGATCTTTATGAACTACTACCCAGCCCTGTACATCTTGGACAAGCCAGACCCGCTGCACATGCCATTCTTTGCCCCTTTTCTGTCCCCAGTGGTGGGGCTGGGCACGCTGACCGCCGCGCTGGCGTTCTGGCGATATGGTGTTCGTCACTACACGAGTACAGGGACATAGAGCGCGTCCCAGGGCCCGTTCGGATTATAGGACACGAAATGGCCACACACGGCACAGAGTCGATCATCACCGTCTCAAACCTGGCAAAGCATTTCAGGGTGTCCCGGCACCACCGAGGTCCCTGGAGCGCACTGCGCAACCTGCTCACGCACGAGTACAGCCTGGTGCGAGCCGTGGATGGCGTCAGCTTTGAGGTGCAGCCGGGCGAACTGGTGGGCTATCTCGGCCCGAACGGTGCAGGCAAGTCGACGACCATCAAGATGATGGCCGGACTGCTGGTGCCTTCGGGAGGTGAGCTGTGGGTCAACGGTCGCGTGCCCTGGAGGGAGCGACGCAAGCACGTCGCCGCCATTGCTGCGGTGTTCGGTCAGCGCACGGCGCTTTGGTGGGATCTGCCGGTGATCGAATCGCTCTACTTGCTCAGGCACATCTACCACATCCCGCCCGATCGCTTTCGCCAGAACCTGGACGAGTTCAGATCGCTCATCGATCTGGATCCCTTCCTGGACACTCCTGTGCGCTCCTTGTCACTGGGCCAACGGATGCGAGCGGACATCTGCGCCGCACTGATCCACGACCCGGTACTGCTCTTCTTGGACGAGCCGACGATCGGGCTGGACGTAGTCGCCAAGGAACGCATCCGGCAGTTCATCACCCACATCAACCGAGAGCGCGGCACGACCGTGATCTTGACCACTCACGACCTCTCGGACGTGGAGAAACTGTGCGAGCGGGTGATGATCATCGATCGCGGGAAGCTGCTCTTTGATGGAGAGCTGGAAGCTCTGCGCGACCGGTTCGGGGGAAAGCGCGAGCTGGTGGTAGACCTGGCAGCAGAACCCGACTATGTTGGCATAGATGGTGCACAGGTCGTGGCCCAGGAAGGAGCACGCGTGACCTATCGCTTTGACCGCAAAGAGATCAGTGCCTCGGAACTGATCGGCCGATTGTCGGCCCGTTACTCGATCCGCGACCTGCAGGTGCGCGAGCCCGAGATCGAGGAGACCGTGCGCCGTATCTATGAAGAGCGACTGCTGGAATCAAAGTGAGGCCGAGACCAGGTCTCCGATCAAACAGGAGAAAGCAGGTATCATGAACTCACGAGAGCGTGTGACCAAGTCCTTGAACCACCAAGAGCCAGACCATATCCCGCTCGATCTGGGCGGAAGCAGCGTGACCGGGATGCACGTAAGCGTGGTATACGGCCTGCGCCAGGCGCTCGGCCTGGATGCGCCTGGCACCCCGGTCAAGGTGATACGGCCTTACCTGATGCTGGGCGAGGTCAAGCTGGACCTGGTCGAAGCCCTGGGGATCGATGTGGTGCGCCTGGCAGGCACGAATACGATGTTTGGGTACCGGGCAGAGGACTGGAAGCCCTGGACCACGTTCGACGGCACGCCCGTCCTGGTCCCCGGGGGATTCAACACCGATCCCGAGCCCAATGGCGATCTGTTACAGTATCCCGAGGGAGAGAAAACCCTTCCTCCAAGTGGCCGCATGCCAAGGGACGGGTGGTACTTTGACGCCATCATCCGCCAGGAGCCGATCGACGACGAGCACCTCAACGTAGAGGATAACCTGGAGGAGTTCGGGCTGCTGTCGGACGGGGAACTGGCAGCCTTGGGGCAGGAAGCTGAGCGGCTCCACACACAGACGGACAGGGCCATTCTCGCCAAGTTCAGCGGGACGGCTTTTGGCGACATCGCGGCGGTGCCCGCGCCCTGGCTCAGGCGGCCAAAGGGCATCCGCGACGTAGCCGAGTGGTATATGAGCACGGTCACCCGCCGCGAGTACATCTATCAGGTCTTTGAGCGCCAATCCGAGATCGCCCTGGCGAACCTGGAGCGGATCTACCGGTCCGTCGGCGATCGCGTATCGGCGGTCTACCTGACCGGCACGGACTTTGGGATGCAGACCGGTCCATTCCTATCACCTCAGACGTATCGAGAGCTGTACCAGCCCTTTCACAGGCGGCTGAACGACTGGATACACCAGCATACTGGCTGGAAGACGTTCATGCACTCGTGCGGCTCAGTCGCCTCTTTGCTAAAGGACTTTATCGAGGCCGGGTTTGACATTCTGAACCCAGTGCAGTGCTCAGCAGCCGGTATGGAGCCCGCCGAACTCGAGCGCAGGTTTGGCGATCGGATCGTCTTTTGGGGAGGTGGGGTCGACACGCAGCACACGCTCCCTTTTGGGACGCCAGAGCAGGTGCGCCACCAGGTCCGCGAGCGCATCAGGGCCTTTGGCCCGGGAGGAGGGTTCGTGTTCAATCCCATCCACAACGTTCAGCCAGGGACCCCAATCGAGAACTTGATGGCGATGTTTGAGGCCTTGCATGAGTTTGGTCACTATCCTGTCTGACCCGTTGACACAGAGGGGCGGTTCTGATATAATGTGCGCAATGGACTCTAACACGCAAAGGGGGTACTAGATGGCCGGCAAAATGGTGATGTGCGTTGTCCATCCCGAAGACGCCCAAGACCTGGTCAAGGTACTGAACGCATCAGGTTTCTACGTGACCCAGGCATCCACGACAGGCGGATTTCTGCGGCAAGGCAAGGTAACGCTGATGATCGGCGTGAATGAAGAACAGGTCGAGCAGGTCATGACCATCATTCGCGAGAATACCCATCGCCGCTCCCGTGGGGGATGGTGGGCCAGGCCGGGGAAACACCAGGAGGGAGCCGTCGTCTTTGTCATGGGCATGGAACAGGTCAACCTGCCCGATTGAGCGGCGGCGCGTTGCCGCGTCAGGTGCAGGGCCACGGCAAGCGTATTCCTGCAGTCCGGGACTGCGTACCGCGAGGCTTGTCGGGTCGACAGCTATCTCACTCGTGGCACGCACACACAAAGCAGAGGCTTTGAAGCCGGTTTAGCCAGGTCAAGCGGTGCCCAGGCGTTGTCAACACAGCGCCTGGGCACCTTGGCTTACTTGTCCAGTCTCCAGGTTGTCCCCTCAGGACGGTCTTCCAGCGCCACGCCGATCTCGGCAAGCCGATCGCGGATGGTGTCCGACGTGGCCCAATCACGTTTCTTCCGCGCCTCAGCGCGGAGATCGACGAGGATGCTCATCAAAGCGCTGTCCAGCCCAACGCCCGTCTCTTGTGGCAGCTCATCAGGGATTAACCCCAGGATCTCTCCGCCCAAGGTTCGATAGGCTGTGTCGATTGCGGCCAGCGTCTCTCCGCCGATCGCTTCGCCGCTGTTGAGCAGGGTGTTGACCGCCCTGTTCAGATCGAACAGCGCCGCCAGGGCCTGTGGTGTGTTGAGATCATCGTCCATCGCGGCCAGGAAACGAGCCTTGTGCTGATCGATCACAGAGAGGAAAGCGTCTTCCCCCACCTGGTCCGTTGTCCCTTGGCTGCCCATCCGCTGGCGCACCAGACTGACTGCGCCGATCAAGCGTTCGTATCCCCTACTTGCTGCTTCTAGTGCTGCATCCGCAAAATCCGTACTCGATCGATAGTGGCCACTCAGGACAAAGAACCGAACCGTCATCGGATCGTGCCTTTTCAGAGCATCCTTGATCGTCGTAAAGTTACCCAGGCTCTTGCCCATCTTGGTGCCGTTCACAGTGATCATGTTGTTCAGCACCCAATAGCGAGCAAACTCGGCGTCGTACGCCGCCTCGCACTGCGCAACCTCGCCCTCGTTGTGCGGAAAGATGTTCTCCAGGCCGCCGCCATGGATGTCAAAGGGCAGTCCCAGGTACTTGCGGGCCATGACCGTGCACTCGGCGTGCCAGCCAGGATAGCCAGGCCCCCATGGACTGTCCCACTGCATAGTGTGGTCGGGCGTCGCTGCACGCCACACGGCAAAGTCGCGCGGATCGCGCTTGTCCAGACTCGCCTCCACCCGCGCCCCTTCTTCGAGGTCCTCGATCCTGCGCCCCGACAGCTTGCCATAGCTCGCCCAGTCTGCAACCGAGAAATAGACAGAGCCATTGCCCTCGTAGGCTATCCCCCTGCTGATCAACGTCTCGGCCATCGAGATCTGTTCGGGAACATGCCCGCTGGCGCGGGGCGAGATGTCTGGGCGAAGGACATTCAGCCGGTCCATATCCTCAAAGTAGGACCGAGTATAGTACTCGACAACCTCCATCGGCTCGATGCGCTCCCTCCGAGCCTGGAGTCCGATCTTGTCCTCTCCCTCATCCGCGTCGTCTGTCAGATGGCCCACATCCGTGATGTTTTGCACGTAACGGACCCGGTAGCCCAGATACTCCAGGTAGCGATGCAGCACATCAAAGGTGACATAGGCTTTGGCGTGGCCGATGTGTGGGTGCCCGTAAACGGTGGGACCGCAGACATACAGACCGACAAAGCCCTCATGCACAGGGACAAAGAGTTCCTTCTTCCGGGTCATATAGTTGTACAGTTGCAGAGACACAGCGCTCCTCCTATGTCATTGAGTGACTCCCATCACAAGAGAAAACCCCCCACCGCACAGGCGAGG
>JADHXD010000208.1 GCA_016783145.1 Anaerolineae bacterium | reverse complement strand
CCTGCAGGCGATCTCCCTCGACCTGACCGGGGAGGACGCCGCCCTCACCCTCTGCGACGAGCGCGGCGAACATCACATCTCGGTCGGCAGCGGCGACTGGGTCCTGGGGACGACGGCCTTTGATGCCGCGATCTCGCGGTCCGCGCCGGCGGCGGTGCAGCGCCCCGTAGCCGCAAGCGGTGCCTGGACCGCAGGGGACACCTATGCCGTCCGGCTCTGCTTCTACCAGACGCCCTTTTGCCCGACGATCGCCCTGCGCTTCAGCGGGGACGAGGTGACGTACGGCTTCAAGATCAACGTCGCCTTTGGCCCCCTGGAGCGGCCGGAGCTGGTGGGCAAGGCCGGGTAGGCCTCGCCACCCCCACTACGGGCCCCAGGGTTCTGTGCGAACCCTGGGGCCTGCGCATTTGTGACACGATTGGTGTGCCGTGTCTGACGACAACTATAATTACCCACTGATGACAACTGGAAATGCCCACTAGGAAGATCGGTTGAATCGGTGTAGACTGGCTGTCTGTAAAGGAGGCCAGAACACAATGACTGCAACCGATGCCCAAGTGAGGATCATCATGCGCGAAAGAGAAAAAGGTCGTACACAGGAACAAGCGGCAGCCAGCGCCAACCTGAGAAGCGGCAAGACGGCGGCCAAGTATGAGCGGCTGGGGCAGTTACCCAGCGCACTGAAGCAGCCTCGCACATATCGGACACGAGCCGATCCTTTTGCTGAAGAATGGCCGGTCGTGGAAGAGATGCTGGTGGCCGCGCCAGAACTGGAGGCCAAGGCCTTGTTCGGGTGGTTGTGTGATCAGCACCCGGACAAGTACCAGGAAGGGCAACTGCGTACCTTTCAGCGACGAGTGTCGCGCTGGCGGGCCTTGCACTGTAACCGAGTTGCTGTACTGGAGCAAGTGCATTACGCTGGGGAGGTGCTGCAGACAGATGGGATCTGGCTCACCGACTTGGGGGTGACCATCCAGGGTGAGCCGTTCAAGCATCTGCTGATCCATTCTGTCCTTCCCTACTCGAACTGGGAGTGGGGCCGCGTTGCCCAGTCGGAGTCGCTACCGGCACTCAAGTTGGGTGTACAGAGCACACTCCTCAAGCTGGGGTACGTGCCTACGTTCCACCAGACCGACAACAGCTCGGCGGCAACGCGTTTGCTGAAAGCGGAAGAGCAGGAAGGAAAGGACGAGCGACGTGGCTATACGGCCGGGTATCTGGAATTGCTCGACCACTATGGGATGAAACCGCGCACAACACACCTCCGCAGTCCACACGAAAATGGGGACGTCGAATCGGTGAATGGTGGTCTCAAGCGCGCGCTCAACCAGCATCTGCTCTTGCGGGGCGGGCGCGACTTTGAGAGCATCGAGGCATACGAAGCCTTCCTGCACCAGGGCATGGACAAACGTAATCGTTCTCGCCACAAACGGCTGGCGGAGGAGTGGGTGGTGATGAGGCCGCTGCCGCGAGCAGCTTTGACCGTGTACTGCGAGGAGAAGGTGTCCGTCAGCAGAGGGGGTCTGATTCGCGTGCTCAGGAATGCCTACTCCGTGCCGACCAGCTTGATTGGTCGTCAGGTCACAGTGCGCGTTCACGAGTGGTCTTTGGAGGTGTACTATGGCGGCAAGTTGGTGGATACCTTGCCCCGCCTGGTTGGGTCACGCAAACACCACGTCAACTATCGCCACCTGATCGATACCCTGTTGCGCAAGCCAGGGGGGTTCCGCAACTATCGCTACCGCGAGGACCTCTTTCCCTCCTTGGTCTTTCGGCAGGCCTGGGAGCGACTGGGTCAGTGGTACACGCCACGCAAGGCAGATCTGACTTACCTGCGCATCCTACACCTGGCCGCGCGCACCCTGGAATCCGACGTGGCTGCAGCGCTGGAACTCCTGCTCACGGCAGAAGAACCGTGGACAGAGCGCGACGTGGAGCAACTCTTGGAACTGGAACCACCTACCGTGCCCGAGATCGCTCGTGGCAAGGTTACGCTGGACATCTACGACCAGTTGCTGCAGGGGGTGCGCTGTGAGCCAGCCTAATGTACCCAGCATCGACGTGCTCCGTCAACACTGTAAGGCGCTCTGCTTGCCTACGGCGTTCCAGATTGTCGAGCAAGCGTTGGACACCGCCCGGCGAGAAGACTGGCCTTTGGAAACCTTTTTGCACTATATGCTGGAGCAGGAACTGTCCGGGCGAGGCCAGCGCCGTGCCGAACGTCGGATCAAGGAGTCTCATCTGCCCGAAGGTAAAATGCTCTCTGCCTTTGACCAAAAGCGGTTGCCTCTACGCGTGCGCCGCCTGCTGCCCCAGCTCCGTCGTGGAGAGTTGATCGACCGCGCGGAGAACATTCTGATCTTTGGCCTGCCCGGCACAGGGAAAACACATTTGGCTGCCGCCTTGGGGTACGAATGGATCTATGCCAACCGCAGCGTGCTCTTCATACCTACCTATCAACTGGTCAGCCGTCTGCTACGTGCCAAGCGAGACCTTGAACTGGAGCGCGAACTGCGCCGCCTGGACCGCTTCCAGGTCGTGATCCTCGATGACATCGGCTACGTTCAGCAAAGCCGCGAAGAGATGGAGGTCTTGTTTACCTTCCTTGCTGAGCGCTATGAGCGCCGCAGCGTGGTGATCACCTCTAACCTCGTCTTCTCGGAATGGGGCCAGATTTTCAAGGATCCGTTGACCACTGCAGCCGCTATCGACCGGGTGGTCCACCACAGCTTGATCGTCGAATTCGGCTCAGATATCACCAGCTACCGCGCTGAAGAGGCGACCAAGCGCAACCGAAAAAAGGGAGAGCAAGATGAGGTCACTGGCGAATAAAGAAAGACGAGAACAGAAACTCACGCCTGGTGAGCCTTGCTCTCGCCTTGTCATTGGGGTAAGAGCATTCTACACCAGGATTCAAGTAGAGTCAACCAGTGACCACGCCCAGATTGTGCGGTTTCGCCATGGGCATTTCTAATTGTCGCCGACGGGTAAATCTAATTGTCGCTTGACAGTCAGACAACGCAGGATCGAGGAACGGAGGGCAGGATAAGCCCTGCCCCTACACACGGGTGACGGAGGGCAGGATAAGCCCTGCCCCTACACGTGGGTGGCGGTGGGTAGGGACGAGGCCGGGATCGGGGTTCAGCCATCGATCTCTGTACCGGTACTTGTTTTTCGGCGCTGCGTCGATTTTCTGAGGGCCAGAAGCCGGGCGACCGGGTCCGTGACGGGGGCCGCGAGGTCGAGCAAGGCACGGACGTGCGGATGGGACTGGGGGTGAAAGCGTGCCAGGAAGGCGTCCAGCTCGACGGCGTAGGCCAAGACAGCGACGCGGGCGACGAGGAGGGAGCAGAGACGATAGAGGGCAACGAGGGCCAGGAAGGGGTCGCTCACGCGGGCCTGGATCGCGCGCAGGGCGAGGCCCACCTGCAGAGGGAGGTCACCGGGATGGTCGATGGCGACACGGGCGAGACGCTCCACGTCGGGCAGGGGAAGGGGATGGCTGTGATCGCCACAGGCGAGGGCGTTGAGATTGCCCGGCGGAGCGCCCCCGCCACGAGGGCCAAGCTCGTCGTCGCGGTGGGTGCGGCAGCGGTCGACGCCGCGCATGGCCCAGGAGCGGCAGCCAGGAACGGAGCAGCGTGTCTTGTGCGGGTTTCGAGGCATCGTATTCACTCCTCTAGCGAGTAGGCATACTCGGCCATGGCGCGGACTATTTCATCGGGGACGGTGCCGCCCAGGTCGTGCCGCTGGCGGAGGAGCCTGCCGAGGCGGGCGGTGTTGCGGCTGGAGGCGGCAAGGAGCCGGGCGAAATGGAGGTCCTCCAGGTCGTCCGAGCGGCAGTCGAGGAGCTCGGAGAGACGATCCTGGAGCGCCGACAAGCCAGCGATGACGTCATCGAGTTCGAGGGGAGGGCGAGCGCGCTCATCCTCGTCCAGGAGCTTGGGATCGATGAGCTCGATGCCCCATTCGGTACCCAGTTTGTGCAACGCGGCGTCTATGGCCGCGTCCAGGGGGTTCTGGGGAGGGCCGTGGATGGCGTGCCAGTGGCGGAGGAGGAGGCCGAGACGGGCAGCGTTCTCGCCGTGGAGGGAGAGGAGCCGGGCCAGGGGCAGCGGGTCGAGATCGGACCAGCAGCGGTCGATGCGGCGCGCGAGGGCGGCCTGCTGGCCGGCCAGGCGGGCGATGAGGTCGTCGAGGGCGACGGGAGGGAGGTTGTAGAGGGAAGGGTCGTCGTTCACGATGTGGGTTGCCTCCTGTGGGCGACCGCGGGTAGAAGCGAATGTGTCCACAGATTACGCAGATTGCACAGATTGGGGAGAATGTGTCCACAGATTGCGCGGATGGCGCAGATTGGAGAGAATGGTTCCACAGATTGCGCGGATGGCACAGATTACGGCGAATCTGCGGATGGCAGCCTTTTGCCCATTGTGCGAGTTCTGTCTGGCTTCTCTATAGGGACGCTAAGGGACGGGTGAGATGGACAGATCGCCGCCAGGTCGCCGAGGACGCCAAGGGTCAGGCAGGAGGGACAGATCCCTCGCGGCGAGCGCGAGGTGCTGCGCGAACCGCCAAGTCGCCGAGGACGCCAAGGGTCGGGCGAGAGAGACAGATCCCTCGCGGCGAGCGCGAGATGCTGCGCGAACCGCCAAGTCGCCGAGGACGCCGAGGGTCAGGCGGGAGGGACAGATCCCTCGCGGCGAGCGCGAGATGCTGCGCGAACCGCCAGGACGCCAAGAGCGCCAAGGGTCACGCGGGAGGGACAGGCAACGCCCAGGTCACCCAGAGCGCCAAGGGGTGCGAGCGGCGAGCGACGCTGCTCGCGCGGGTCAGTGGGCCACTCGAGGAGGCGGCGCCGGGCCCCGCCCGACCAGGGGGAAGGCAGGGAGCGGTCGTCGAGGGACGAGGAGGAGCCGGAGGAGAGCCGGTGTCCCGTCTCGGACCGAGAGGGGGTGCGCGCAGAAAGAGAGGGCTGCGGCAGTCTCCGCTGGCGATCCCGGGCCCGGCGGGCGGGGTCACGGCGTCCGGCCTCCAGGAGTGTACCAGTATGGTAATCCTAGTATACCATAGTGGGAGGAGTTTGTCAAGAGGGATCGGTTGTTGACTTTTTCACTCGCGCGGCGTACAATGGGATCAAGGTGCCCTCCTCCCTTTGCGTAGCGGAGAGGAGACCGGGAGGGAGACGAGGTCCAACAAGACGCGCAGGGAAGCGAGGTACACAGGTGCGCATCCGAGTCGCTTCGAACATGACGCCCACAGAGATCCACCAGGCTGTCGCCGGGTTCGACCGCCGCTACGTCGAGCACTGGGACACGTGGTTGGCTGCCCCGGCCTCGGGCAGGGTGATCCAGCTCGGGGCCATCTTGCGCAAATGGCAAGCCGCACGCCCACGCACCACGCGGCGGCCCAAGGCGGAGGCAAAGCACGGGCCGCCCTTCCTGGAAGACCTGGTCGCGCAGGCCGAGCTGCACCTGGCGCTCCTCGGGAATATCGGACTGACCACCCTTCACCACCTCACGCCTCCGCAATATGATGCGTTGTGCCAGCTCTGGGAGATCCTGGGAGGAGTGGCGGTAGAAAAGCCGGCCAGCGAGGTGGGGATCACCAAGGCCGTGCTGCTGCTGACCCGGGGGAGGATCGGGCCAGCGCTCGATTCGCGGGTCCGGGCGGGGTTGGGCATCGGGCGCGTCCGGAGCCCGAAGGAGTGGGTCCGCCTGTTGATCGCGATCGAGGCGGACATACGGGGGTTCGAGTCGGCGCATGGGGTTTCGTTCCGGGGTGCGGTGCCGGAGGAGTTCAGGGGTTTGGGGTGGGGCCGGCTGTACGATATGGTCCTGGGGCCGAGGGAGCGGTGAGGGAGAAGAGGCCCCCACCCCAGCCCTCCCCCGCGGTGGACCGCAGGGGAGGGAGAAGAGGCCCCTACCCAACTGCTGCGCGACCCCGCGGTGGACCGCAGGGGAGGGAGAAGAGGCGCAGTGAGGACTCGCCATAGGCGTTGGCGGACAACTGAGGCTGTGCAGGAGCGGGCAAGACAGCTTCGCTCGGAGCAGACGCCCACAGAGCGCAGGTTGTGGGCGCGACTGAGACAAAGGCAGGTCTATGGGCTCAGGTTTCGGCGCCAGCATCCCATTGGTCGCTTTATCGTTGATTTCTGCTGTATCTCGCACAAGTTGGTGATCGAGATCGATGGACGGACTCACGACACACAGATGGCGTACGATGAAGCACGGACAGAGTGGCTGGAGGGGCAAGGATATAGGGTGATCCGGTTCACGAACGACCAGGTCGAGCGCGAGATCGACGGGGTGTTGGCAGAGATCGCACGGCAGTGTGATGTAGGGGAGTAGAGGGCCCCCACCCCAGCCCTCCCCCGCGGCGGACCGCAGGGGAGGGAGAAGAGGCCCTCAGCCTGACTGCTACGCGACCTCGCCAAGTACGGCGCCCGCGCCTCCAGCACGGATGCGGACAGATGCTACGCGACCACGCTTCGCAGGGGAGGGAGAAGAGGCACCAGCTTTGGCCGGATGGGCAGGGGGAGGGAATGAGGATCGTGGTCAGGTAGGGTGTGAGGGGCTGCCGGAGAAGGACAAAGTTCTGGCCTTTCGGTACGACGGAGAGTGGTTGGGGAGGTTCTACGAGGAAAAAGAGGTGACGGTGTACTAGAAGATGAGCGATGAGGAGCCGGTGGTCCTGACCGCAATCGCCCGATATGGCAGCGGATTCGCACGGAGGGGAGCATGAGAATCGAATACGATGCGGTTCGAGACCTGCTCTACCTGTGGTTCGGCACACCCGGCCAGAAGGCGGCGTCCACGGTGACCGTGACCCCGGGCATGCACGCCGATTTCGACGCCGCGGGCAAGCTGGTGGGCATCGAGGTCCTGGATGCCTCCGACGTCCTGGGGAACAGGGTGATGTTTGAGGTCGAGCTGGGGCGGCCCCAGGCTCAAGAGGCCATCGGAGCTTCCTGACGCAGAGTGCCCGGAGCACGCTGAGCCACATCCTGAGCGATACCAACCTGCACGAGGCCAGAGTAACAGATGAGCAACTCGAGCAGGCACTCTTACTTGCACGCGCAATCATGCCTGACGGCACAGAGCACGCCTGAGCTTTGGCTAGATATGGCGCATTCCTGTGTTACACGCTGTGAGCTCAGAGCAGCCAAGCGCAAGGCAGTGGGCCTGCTGCACGTCCCGCATAGGCGGCGGACGTTTGATGA
>JADHXD010000057.1 GCA_016783145.1 Anaerolineae bacterium | reverse complement strand
CCACTTCGATGTCCTCTTTGGGCTCAAGCAAGCAAGCCCGGGCTACCCCCATGCGAAGCAGGTCCTTGGCCTTCTCCGTCGCCTCCTGCCAGTTCTGCATATGCACCCAAGAGCACTGGTCACGGATATTCACGAACTCAAACAGGTACGGGTTCAAACCTGCGTCCTGGCACGTCGCCCGGAAGAGCGGCTCATGTGTGCGCGGTGTACAAGAAGCCACCACCACCCGGTTCAGTCCTTGCTCCCCGATCGCGTGGGCGATCTCAGAGCGACCGTTGTCCGAGCAAGTGTACAAGTTCTCCTGGGCGAAAGCAACGTGTGGCAGCGTCCTGGAATACTCGGTCACCGCGGAAACATCCAAAAAGCCGGCGATGTTGTTCCCACAATGGCATACAAAGACCCCTACCCTGGGTTCATCCATCAACTCACCCTCCCACCCACGAGCTCCAGACTTCCCATCGCGATCTCTGCCGCTCTCGCCGCTGCGCCGCTTGCCTGGGCCACCGATTCAGGGATGTCGGCAGGCCCTCTGCAGTATCCGCACGCAAAGATCCCTCGCCGGGTTGTGTCTGCCGGCGAAAAAGGAGCGGTCTTGATAAAGTTGTCCTCGTCCAACTCGACCTCCAGCACGTCCGCCAGCTCTTGCGCGCCACGTCTGGGCACCAGGCTGACCGCCAGGACGGCCAGATCTACCGTCTCGGACCTGGACTCACCGGTCACCGTATCTTCGTAGCAGATGACCGGGCACTCCATCTCATCCTGCATGATCTCTGCCACCCGCGCCCGCACATAGTCCACCTTGTACTCGCTCTGCGCTCGATTCACATACTCTTGGAAACCCTTGCCCGCCGCCCGCAGATCGACGTAAAATATGGTAGAGCGGACCTCACGGTCGTGCTCGTTGGCCAGGATAGCCTCCTTGGTCGCATACATGCAGCACACCGACGAGCAGAAGCGATTGTGCTTGATGTCTCTGGACCCGGCGCACTGGATGAAACCTAGCCGCTTGGCCGGTTTGCCATCCGACTGCCGGACCAGATGACCGCCCGTCGGTCCTGAGGCACAGATCAGGCGTTCGTACTCCATGGACGTGATCACATTGCGGTGCTTCCCGTAACCATAGGGCTTGAGGACGGACGGATCGAACGGGTCAAAGCCCGTGGCGACGACGATCGCCCCCACCTGCAGCGTGAACTCGCTCTCCTGCTGCTCATAGTCGATGGCACCCGCCTCGCATACCCGCTTGCAGATCCCGCAGCGTCCCTTGGTCAGGTACAGGCAATGCTCCGGGTCAATGCTCACCACCGCTGGCACTGCCTGCAAAAAGTACATGTGCACTGCTTCTCTCATGCGCAGGCCCATATCGAACTCGTCCGCCACCTTCACCGGGCACTTTTGCGTGCACTCGTGACAGCCCGTGCACGCGCCCTCGTCCACGAATCTGGGCATGGTGTGCACCGTGACCCCGAAATCACCGGCTGACCCGGTCACCTCGGTGACCTCCGAATGGGTGTGCAGCGTGATATTGGGATGGCGCGAGCACTCGGCCATTTTGGGGGACAGGATGCACAAGGAGCAGTCGTTGGTAGGAAACGTCTTGTCAAGCTGCGCCATCCGCCCGCCGATGCTGGCCTTCTTTTCCACCAGGTGCACGCGAAACCCCATATCGCCGAGGTCGAGGGCGGCCTGGATGCCGACTACGCCCCCACCAATGACCATCACATCTCTATTCACGGTCCGTGCCTCCCTCCGAGCGCAGCTCTATGAGTCGAGCTTCGCCTCGCGCGCGCTTGCGCTCGGCAAACGCGATCACCTCAGCGCCCATCCTGTCCTCCGCGGCGCGCATTGCAGCCCATTCTCCTAGGGGCATCTCTTCGATGTACCCTTGGCTCAACGCCCGGCTATAGATCCCACTTCCCCTTTCCGTGCGCGTCAGGATCGTCGTATAGCCCTTTGGCGAGCCCAGGCCACCGGCGGAGAGGTCAGCATACTCGTTGGCAAAGTCAGTGCAAGCCAGGCAAGCCGGACGGGCCACGTCATCCAACTGATCGAACGGCACGTGGATGGTCCTGCCATCGCGCAGCGTGATGATCATGTCTTCCTTGACGTTGAGCTTGTCGATATCGGACAGGTCGATCTGCAGCCTTTCCTCCAGTCTGTGCCGGCCTACGGCCTCAAAGACAAAGTTCTCCATACAGAAAAGGCCAATCGTGTAGGTGATGATGTGTGCCGGCAAGATGCCCAGCGCCTGCATCTTTTTGACGGATCGAACCTGGCACGGGGTGCCCACCATCGCCACGCGCCGCAGATGCCTCTGCTCAAGGCCCTTGACCGCCGAGATCGTGGGCGAGTAGGTCGTATACTGATCGCCCAATTCTTCCAGGTGAGCAGAGCCGCCAAAATGCGATCCAGCGGCGGAAAGAAGGTCCTCCCGTGTGGTCGCGATCACGGGCGCCCGCCCAAATACGGAGGTCTTTTGAGAGACAATGGCCCCATCGATCAGATGGGTGTCCAACATACACAGCAGCAGTGAGGTGACGACACCCCCATCGGTCGCAACGCGGCGGACAGCCTCATCTGTCGCTCTCGCGGACCGGATCATCTCATAGTTCCCAATTGGGGGCTTCCACCCGAATCTGCGCCGCACCTCTGCATCCAGCTCTCCGGTGACAGGGCAAATCATGTAGCATATCCCGCACTTTAGGCAGTTCTCCTCATCTGCAAAGCGCGGGAGGTCGTCCTCACCCATCTCCAGCGCATGCAATCTGCCCGCCGAGCAAAAGGAGACACAGCCGCCGCACTTGCCGCACAGTCCCCGGTCGATCACTTCCTGCTGAAGGTCGCGAAATGTCTTGATCCCCTCACTCACTGTCGCTCTCCCTCCACGCCAAGTTCTTTGAGCCGCGCTTCACCTCTCGCGCGCTTCCATTGAGCAAAGGCAACCGCCTTGCCCACCATTTCTGCCTCCTCACTGCGCACTTGGGCCCAGTCGCCAGACTCTCTCTCTTTGATATAGCCGTGGTTCAATGCCTCGCCATAGATCTGGTTGCCCTTCTCCGAGCGGATCAGCACCGTCGTGTAGCCGTCAGGCGAGCCCAGTCCACCAGCAGATAGATCGGCATAGTCGTTGGCAAAGTCCGTACAGGCCAGGCACGCTGGACGGGCCACCTCATCCATCTCCTCAAACGGTACGTGAATAACCTTCCCGTTGCGCAGCGCAAAGATCACATCTTCCTTGACATTCAGCTTGGTGACATCCGCAAGATCGATCTGCAGCTTGTCCTTCAGCTTTGTTCGTCCAGGCGCATCAAAGATAAAGTTCTCCATACAGAACAAGCCCACGGCAAAGGCGATCACGTGAGAGGGCACAACGTGCAAGCTCTGCATCTTTCTGATCGACCTGATCTGACACGGAGTGCCCACCACAGCCGCGCGGTGCAGGCGCGTGCCCTCTAGTCCCTTGATCGCCGAGAGTGTGGGCGAATACGTGGTATAGTGGTCACTTAGCTGTTCCAGGTGGGACGAGCCGCCAAAATCGGACCCAGCCGCTGCCAGAAGCTCCTCCCGCGTGGTGGCGATCATGGGCTCCCGGCCAAAGGCAGTGGTCCTGCGGGACACAATAGCCCCGTCGATGCGACGCCTCTCCAACATATACAGCAGCAAGGCGGTGACCACACCGCCATCGGTGGCGATTCGGTGAATGCTCTCATCCGAAGCCCGTGCCGACCGGGCCGCCTGGTAGATCCCAATGGGCGCCCTCCACCCAAAGCTCTCCCGCACCTCCGCATCCAGGTCTGTAGTCTGTGGACAGATCAGGTAGCAGATCCCGCACGCCACACACTTTGCCCCCTTGGCGTATCGGGGGAGGTCATCTTCGCCCATCTCCAGCGCACCCAAGGCACCCGCCGAGCAGAACGACACGCAGCCACCACACTTGCCACACAGCCCCTTCAGGATCACCTCTCTCTGAAGGTCGCGGAACACCTTGACTCGCTCGCGGGGCGCACGTCTGCTTCGCCGATCGAGAACGGGTTGCCGCCTGGTGACCGCCTTGGGGAACGAGAAACTGAACCGGCTGCCTTTGCCCACTTCGGACGCAACGCCAAGCTGTCCACCGTACAGATCGACCACACGCTTGGCGATCGACAGTCCCAGGCCGGTGCCCTGGGCATCCATCTCTTTCGCCGCGTCTGTCCTGTAGAACTCTTCAAAGATCCTGGAGACATCCTCTGTCGCGATACCGATTCCGGTGTCCTCGACGGTTCCGGTGACCTTTTCCTCGTCCTCCTCCAGATACACCGTGACCCTGCCCCCTGGAGGAGTGTACTTTATCGCATTGTTAATCAGGTTCGACAGCAGGTGCTCCAGGTCTTCCGGCGTGGCGCTGACCACAGCCAGCGAGTCTGGCATCTGGACCGAGAAATCCACCGCCTTCCACTTGGCGCGAACGGTCTTCTCGGGAACCAGCCGCTTCACGAGCTCTATGAGCTGGACAGGCCGCACCCTGCGCTCGATCTCTGAGTGCTGGACCGCGCCCAGGCGCAGGACGTCGTTGACCTGGTCCAGCGTCGACGCTGCCCGCTCGCGTGCAAGACCCAGCATCTCGTCGTGCAGGGCGGGGTCGCTCTTGGCGTACCCTTGCAGGAGCATATCCAGGGCGCTCTGGATCGAGGCCAACGGAGAGCGCAGCTCGTGGGTGAGCTGCAGCATCGAGAGGAGCTCGGTCTTGGGCACCTGTTTGAGGCGCGCCATCTCGCTCTGTGCTTGATCCAGGAGCTCAGAGCGTTCGCAAAGCTCGTCTTGCGCGGATACCAGTTCCTGGGTCCGTTCCTGCAGCCTGGCCTTGATCCGCAGGGCATAGTACAGAAGCCCACCCATCGCCAGCAAGCCCGCCGCGACAGAAACAGACAGCCACCCCCAGGTGGCGCCGGTCCAGTTCATCGGGTCACTCCTCGTCAACCCTGCGCAGGCCTCTCCATCCTAGGAGAGGTCCGCGTACTGCTGGTGACGGGAGAGTGTGGCCTCGACCTCTGCGATGAGCTTCGCCGGGGAGAAAGGCTTGTCCAGCCAACTGTCAATGTGCAAGTACTCGTCCTGCGGGAAGACGCCCAGGTACTCTGTGCTGCGGATGGACGTAACCATGATGATGGGGATGCGCCGCAGCTCGCGCTGATCCATCATCGTCCGGCTGACACTCACGCCCTCCAGCACCCAGCCCATCATCACGTCCAGCAGAACCAGGTCCGGTAGCTGCTCTCGCATCTTGGCCAGCCCCGCGTCGCCATTCTGAGCAGTGTCTACCTCATAGCCGTGTGCTGTCAAAATGGCCGTGGTGGACTTGGTGAAAAGGGGATCGTCGTCGATGACCAGAATCTTTGTCATGTGCGCTGCCTCCTGTGCCGTCCGCACTCTCCAGGGAAACAAAACGGTGCCCGATCCTCGCGCCGTCTGACCGTCAGCCAGCGGACACGCGGGACGGGCCCTTTCTACCCGCTATTCAAGTATCGCACAGAAGGGTTCTCGCGTCTAGAGGGCAAATCCCGCGATTCCACACCTCGCTGTCAGGTTTTACCCTACCTTCGGCAGCGCCACACGCGATGTCTGCTTCCGTGCCACCGTCGATCCCAGACGCCAGAGATCAGGGCAGGGACGCATGTCCGTCGATCTCATCGTCCAGCAATCCCCTTCGCAGGGCATAGCGCACCAATGCCGAGCGGCTCTTCAGGCGCAGCTTTTCCATCAGCCGGGCCCGGTAGGTCTCGACTGTCTTGATACTGAGATAGAGTTCATCAGCGATCTGCCGGTTGGTGTATCCCAAGGCGACCAGGCGCAGGACCTCCTTTTCGCGGGGGCTCAGCCGGTCATACCCATCCTGCGGCGGACGGTCATCGCTCGATTCTTCACCTGGGCTCAGATCCCCCAGCAGCACGCGGGTGAGAGAGGAATAGAGAAACACCTCACCGCGATGGACGGCGCGGATGGCCACGGCAAGTTCAGTGTCCACGGCCTGCTTGAGCACATAGCCCGTCGCCCCAGCCTCCAGCATCCTGCGCAGATACTCTTCGTTTTCGTGCATGGTCAGCACCAGCACTCTGGTCTGAGGCAGACGGCTCCTGATCTCCTTGGTCGCCTCAATGCCGTTCGTGCCTCCCATGGCGATGTCCATCACCACGACATCTGGCCGCAACGCAAGTGCAAGCTCGACGGCCTTCTCGCCGTCGCTGGCCTCCCCCACCACCTCCATGTCGGGCTGTGCTCCCAGCAGCGTGCGCAGTCCTGCACGCACGACCGGGTGATCGTCAGCCACCAACAGCCTGATCTTGCTCACGTCCGCTCTCCCGCTGCTTCAGGGGTATCTCCACATAGATCGTCGTGCCTCTCCCTGCCGTGGACTCGATAGTCAGGGTGCCGTCGAGGAGAGAAGCCCGCTCTCGCATACCGTACAACCCAAGTCTGTCCGCATAGGAATGTGACCCCATCGCATCCGTCACCTCAAATCCTGTCCCATCGTCCTCCACGATGAGCTTCACCGAAGAGCCCCGCCTCTCCAGCAGCACGCTGATGCTCTGAGCGCCGGCGTGGCGAGCCACGTTCGTCAGCGCCTCCTGCACGATGCGATACAGGGTGGTCTCGACCTCGGGAGGCAGCCGCTGCTCGTCCAGCCCCAACACCTCAAAGTCAACCGGAATGTGGAACCGGTCCTGGTATTCTTTGTGAAGATGCCTCAGCGCTGGCAGCAGACCGAGGTCATCCAAGACGCTGGGTCGGATTTCCAGGGCCAGGTCGTGCACTTCTTTGAGCACCTGTGCCGCCGTGTCGCGCAGCTCGTGCACGTGCGCCTTGACTTCGGCAAGGGAATCTGTCTCGCCAAGCATACCCAGGGTCATGATGAGTGAGGTCAGGGGCTGACCGGTCTGGTCGTGCAGCTCGAGCGCAATGCGCTTGCGCTCTTCTTCCTGAACGGTGATCACCCTCTCCAAGAGTCGTCTGCGCAGCGTCTCCTCCTGCCGAAGCTCCTCATAGAGGCTGGCGTTCTCGATCGCCATGCCGATTTGGCGGCCGATCGCCGTCAGCATTCCCAGCGTATCCACGCTGAGTTCCTGCTCCGGACCTGAAGCATCTCCAAGCAGAGTCATCACACCCAGGACGCGGTCCTTGGACGTCAACGGGACACGTGCCCGGACGGTGAGGCCCTGTTGAGTGCAAGACTGCACCACCGGGCAAGAGCAGTCGGGCATCCCAGGAAGTGTGTCCTGCTGACCTCTCCCTGGACTTGCCGAGCAAGCATACCAGCCCGTCGCACAGTGTACCTGTGCTCTCATGGTCTCTGCGGAGAGACCGCGACCCGCCGCCAGGGTGCACCCTGTACCTCCGTCGTCGCACAAAGCCACCCAGCTCGCTTGCAGTTGCGTGAACTCTAGCACCCGGTCGATCGCGCTGCCCAGGATCTCCTCCAGATTCAGCGACTGGCTCACGGTCGCGGCGATCGTGTTGAGCGCGGACAGCTTTTCTGCCTGGCTCTGCAGCTCTGCTGTCCGTTCCTTCAGGCTCAGCTCCAGCCAGGCCTTCTCCTTGAGCCCATCGGCCATTTGGTTGAAGGAGCGACCCAGCTCACCGATCTCGTCCTGCCATTCGCCCGGCACCCTCACGTTCAGATCTCCGGCGCTGACTCGCCGGATCGCCCTGACGAGCTGCTCTAGCCTGTTGATGACTACTCTGTTCATCAAGAGATCGATGATCAGCACCACGAGCACGATCGACCCCACAGACCAGAGCAGGCTTCTGCGACGGTCGGTCGCCAGGGCTTCTTCGACGGGCGACAGGTCAAAGTCACTGATCAGGACACCCAAGACCTCAAGATCCGCGCTGTGACAGCTCGTACACTCGGGCGAATTCTCGATGGCGTTCGCGTTGCGGAAAACCCTCTGCCCACCGTCGAGGTTCAGGATCACGTTCTCATTCCGACTGATGGCTTCGTAGCGATGGCACGCCTGGCAAGTCACGTCCTCCAGGTCAACCGTCTGTCCCACCATGTCCTCTTCGGTGGTGATCAGCACGTGGCCCTGCTTGCCCAGCAGAAAGATGTCCAGCACTCCGGGCTGCATACCGATGTTGTCCACGATCTGTTGGAGCGTGGTAAAGTCGTTGGTCAGCATGGCGTGCTGCAAGCTGCCCTCGATGATCAGGCCAGCGTTCGCCGCCGATCGCTGCAGGTTCTGCATGAGCGAATCTTGATAGTTGAGGTGTCGCACGTAGGCGAGGATCGAGAGGATGATCAACAGCGGCAGCAGTATGCCCGCCGTGACGTTGTAGCGCAAGCTATGGCGGAGCTTTCTCTCCTTCATTCGCCTGTCCCCCGCACTTGCCAGGCTGTCGAACGCACCTGGCTCGGCGCGAATCTGGCCGGACCACGCCGGGAGGGGTGCTGGTACGCCTCCCGGCAGGTTTCACCTACCTGCCAGTACAGCAGGGAGATGCGTCGTTCTCGCAGCAGGGAGATGCATCGTTCTCGCAGCAAGGAGATGCGTCGTTTTGACAGCAGGGAAATGCGTCGTTTTGACAGCAGCACAATGCTTCGCCGTCACAGCAGAGAGAAGCAACATCTACAGAGCAGGCAGACGTGTCTCTTTCACAGGAGGGAGATGGATCGCTTCCACAGCACGAGGGCTCGTCCCTACCACCGCAGGTCACTTCCTGCCTGCCAGACAGGGCAGCCTGGATCATGGCCGCGGCGCATCCCACCCCACTCTCCACACTGATCGCACCCACAGCGCAGTTCAGTTGGCAAGCGCCGCATTCCATACACGCCTCATACCGCACGAGTCGAGCGATTCGCCCGTTCATCGCAAACACCTGGTGCGGGCAGACGATGACGCACATGCCACAGCCCGTGCACAGCTCTGAGTGGTACTCTAGCGTATTCAGGGCGACCGCGACGACCATCAAACACCTCCTATCAAGTGAACCAGACCCAGGACCAACGTCAGCGCGACACCACCGCCAAACAGCCCTGCCATCGCGCGGATGTAGGTGAACATCTCTCGCCTGACCCCCGTCCGCGACGTGAACGTCGTAGACCCCGTGAAATTCAGCGCCAGGTAGGCGGTCACGGGCGGCATAGCCAGCAGATAGACCAGCGCTATGCCAGCCCGCATCCACCACGCTCCTCTCGTCTCTCTCAAGATCGCGCCCGCGGCAAAGGGAGCCGCCACCAGCCCGCCCAAGATGAACCCTTTCGAGCTAAAGGCCCTTGTCGGAATCCACGGAAGCAGCGCCGGAAACAGCACCACCCCGGCCAGGACAGCGGCCAGCGCGGCAAAGGACGCCAGGAACCCGTGGACAAAAAAGAGAGCAAGCGCCGCGGTCATCGTCGGCAGCGCCACGTGCACCAGCTCCACAGGAACCAGGACCAGGCGGTCGCCCAGCGTGAATCGCACCTGGCGCATTTCCGGCGCTGCCTGGTGGGTTGCCAGGTATTCAGGCAGATCCTGGGCGCGCACCGGACCGTACTCTACCCGAAACCCTGTGCGCCGCCTGACCTCGTGCGCGGCGACGCCTGGGGCGCCCAGTTGCGGCAAGATCACGATACGGTGACGGACGACATCCTGCAGCGCAGTGGCTTCGATCCGCTGCACCAACTCGTCTGTGCCGAACGTTCCCTTGCCTGCCGCGCACCAGACATTGATCCCACGCGTGTCCAACACCAGGATGTAGCCATCGATGCCCGCTAATGCCGATCGCAGGGCGTCAAAGCTCAAGGTATAGTTGGCGGTCACAAAGACCGGCGAATCCTCGGTGGGGGTGCCCAATGCATACAGGCCAGGTTCGACGCGATGGCCCCCGCGGTTCACCCCCAAACGCGCCAGAAGATGATCCCAGCGATCGGCGCGCGACATCGTGCTGGTTGCGGACTTGACCGGCGGCTGTGCCAGCTTGGTGTCAGTGTTCGTCACTACACTCCTCCCCTGCCGTCAAGTATACAACCATTCTCTCCTGCCGTCTAGTCAGTGGGTGCTCAGGCGCAACCCACTCAGTCCCGTCACGACGCTCTGCGTCGTCACGACACCTCTCACTCCGTTGACGCTCTGCGCCGGATCTGAAAGATAGCCAGGCCCGCCCGCCAGTTGGCCTGGAAGCCACCGATCTGTCGAGAAGGAGGCGCCAAAAAGATCTCACGCACCCGCTCCAGGCGTTGCAGCTCACACAGGGTGCGAAAATCCGCAACCGTGCACAGATGCACGTTCGGCGTGTTGTGCCACGCGTAAGGGAGCAAGGAGGTCCGCGGCATACGCCCCATGGTCAGGAGCTGCAGCCTGACTCGCCAGTACCCAAAGTTCGGAAAGCTAATGATCGCCGTCTCGCCAACGCGAAGCATCTCGTCGATGACACGCACTGGGTCTCCAGTCTGCTGGAGCGTTTGGCTCAGGATGACCACGTCGAACGCGCGATCGCCATAGAATCCCATTCCCTCCAACATATCCCCGTGATAGACGGCGACGCCGCGTCTGACGCAGGCCAACACGGCCTGTTCGTTGATCTCTATCCCCCTGCCCCGGCATCCCTTGCCTTCCGCCAGGTCGGCGAGAAGCTGCCCGTCCCCGCATCCGAGGTCGAGCACCCTCGCTCCATCGGGCACCAAGGCCTCGATGAGCTCATAGTCTAGCCGACGCTTTGTAGCTGCCACCCCTGTCCCTCGGTCCATCAGATCCCTCGCCTCTCTGCGTGCTGACGAACCCGCTGCTGGACGTTGGCCAGGAAACCACTCACCGACTCTGCGAGCTGCTCATTGGGCAGCAAGAACGCATCGTGACCGTATGCGTTGGGAACTTCGAGAAAGGTCGTCGGGATCCCGTTAGCCTGGAGAGCCCGAACGATCTCTTTCGATTCCCCGGTCGGGTACAACCAGTCGCTGCTGAACGAGACGACCAGGAACTCGGCTTGCACCCTCTCGAGGGCTTCCACCAGCGAGTGATGACCGTTGGCCAAGTCAAAGTAGTCGATGGCCTTGGTGATATACAGGTACGAGTTCGCGTCAAACCTGCGCACAAAGCTGTTGCCCTGGTACCTCAGGTAGCTCTCGATCTGGAATTCGGTCTCAAAGTCATAGCCAAAGGACTCGCGGTCCTGGAGACGACGGCCGAACTTGGCCTTCATCTGCTCCTCTGACAGGTACGTGATGTGCCCGACCATCCGCGCGATCGCCAGGCCGGACTGCGGCACGCTCCTGCCATAGTAGTCCCCTCCGCACCAGCCGGGGTCTGCCATGATCGCCTGTCGCCCCACCTCGTCGAAGGCGATTCCTTGCGCGTTGAGACGGGCTGAGGTGGCGATCGCCAACACCGAGGCCACGCTGTCCGGGTAGCGCACCGCCCAGTCCAGCGCCATCATGCCGCCCATGCTGCCACCGCTTACCGCCAGCAGCCGCTTGATCCCCAGGTGATCGATCAGCCGCTTCTGTGCCTGGACCATGTCGCCAAGCGTCACCATCGGAAAGCTCGGTCCATACGGCTTGCCCGTCCGCGGGTTGACGCTCGACGGGCCAGTGCTGCCCTTGCATCCGCCGATGATGTTGGCGCACACGACCACGTACTTTTCGGTGTCAAATGGCTTGCCGGGACCCACCATCACGTCCCACCAGCCCGGCTTGGGGTCCTCTGGAGTGTGATATCCCGCGACGTGCGCGTCTCCCGAGAGCGCGTGAAAGATCAGGATCGCATTGTCACGGTTCGGGCTCAGCTCCCCGTAGATTTCGTACGCCTGGGTCACGGGGCTTAGTGACCGTCCGCACTCTAGGGCCAGGGGCGGGTCATCAAAGGCCCAGGTCTGCGTTTCGACCAGGCCCGCACTGCGCGCACCACCCAGCTTGGAGTCTTCCGCTATCGCGACCTTTTCGTCCGTTGCCACGTTTTCTCCTTCACCGGTCAGCTCTGCGCCAGGGCGCGATCGAGATCGACCAGGATGTCCTTCAACGACTCAAGTCCGATGGACAGCCGGACAAAGTCAGGGGTCACCCCTGCCAACCTCTGCTCCTCTTCACTCAACTGCTGGTGAGTGGTTGAGGCCGGATGGATCGCCAGGCTCCGCGCGTCCCCGATGTTCGCCAGGTGGCTGAACAGCTCCAGGCCCTCGATGAACCGCCGTCCGGCCTCCATGCCGCCGCGCACCCCGAAACCGATCAGTCCGCTGGCGCCACGGGGCAGGTACTGCTTGGCCCGCTCGTAGCTCGGATGGTTGGGCAGACCGGGATACAGCACCCAGGTCACCTTGGGGTGGTTCTGGAGGAACTGGGCCACCGCCAGCGCGTTTTCAGAATGGCGGCTCATCCTCAGGCTCAGCGTCTCGACACCTTGGAGGATGAGAAAGGCGTTGAATGGGCTCAGGCAGGCGCCGAGGTCGCGCAGCACCAGTGTGCGCGCACGCACCGCGAATGTGATGCCGCCGAACGTCTCGTAGAACTTGAGCCCGTGATAGCTCGGGTCGGCTTCCACAAAGTTGGGGAAACGACCGTTGTCCCACGGGAATCGACCGCTGTCGACAAGGATGCCCGCGATCGAGTTGCCATGCCCCCCCAGGTACTTTGTCATACTGTGCATGACGATGTCACAGCCATGCTCGATCGGCCGGCATAGGGCCGGAGAGGCCGTTGTGCTGTCCACGACGACGGGCACGCCTCGTTCGTGGGCCGCCGCAGCGATCCCCGCCAGATCCGGGATGGTCAGCTTGGGGTTGCCGATGGTCTCCAGGAACACTGCTTTGGTACGCTCGGTGATCGCTCGAGCGAACGCATCCGGCTCGTCGCTGTCCACCCACACCGTCCGGATGCCCATGCGGGCCAACGTGTTCCCAAAGAGGGTGACCGTGCCCCCGTAGAGACGGGTGGTGGACACGATCTCGTCTCCCTCACTGCACAGCGTGAGCATTGCCGCGGAGATGGCTCCCATCCCACTGGAGAAGGCCAGACCCGCGACACCGCCCTCGAGGGCGGCGACTCGCTTTTCCAGCACGTCCGTCGTCGGGTTCATGATCCGCGTGTAAATGTTTCCGAACTCCTCCAGGGCGAACAAGCGCGCGGCATGCGCGGTGTCCTTGAATACATAACTGGTCGTCTGCCAGATCGGGACCGCGCGCGCCCCCGTCTCCGCATCGGGCGTATGCCCGGCGTGCAGCGCGAGCGTATCGAATCCCAAACCCTTCTCTTCTGTCATTGGATGTCCTCCCTTTCCCTCGTTGGTAAGCTACCGGTCATCGATGTTGCACGTACCCTTTAGCGTCTCACTGCGTCTCCAGCGGATAGCCCGATGCCACCCAGGCGTCCCATCCCCCCAAGAGCGCGTAGACGTTGCTGAACCCAAGCTCGTACAGTCGCAGCGCTGCACCAGCGCTGGTCGCTTCGGCCACTCAAGCACAGTACAGGACGATCGGCGGCCCCTTGGGGAGCTCGCGGTAACGCGTCTCTAGCTCCTCCGCCGACATCTGTCCCGCTCCCGGGATGTGACCGCGATCATAGGACGCGAGGTCACGGGTATCTACGATCACCACGCGCGCCCCCTCGTCCACAAGCGACTTGAGCTCTGCCAGCGCGATGCGCGGCACCTCTGCTGCAGAATCCGGCACCCCTCCCGCGGCTTGAACGGCTCCTGCAGGGGGAGCCGCCGGCAGAACCTGGGTCGCCACGCTGGCTGGCGACTCAGTCGCAGACTGGCAGGCGCCCAACAGCAGCGCCAGGACAAAGATGCCCATCCATTTCGGCTTACGCACTCGTACCCTTCCTTTCGGGTTTCGATCGTGTTTCTGCCGGGCTGCCCGGAGCTGTGCACAGTTCAGCCAGAGTCGTGGCATCGAGCACCTCCGAGACCGCCTTTCCCAGTCGCGCCCATAGGACGCGAGTCGGGCAACCATCCTCCCGCTGACAGACCCCTTCCTGATTCGAGTCCACACAGTAGACCGGCGACAAAGACTCTTCCACTGCCCGCAGCACGTCGCCCGCGCTGATCTCTGACGCCGGTCGGGCAAGGACATACCCCCCGCCGGGCCCCAGCATGCTCTGCACCAGTCCCGCTCGCCTCAACTTGGCGAGCAGTTGGGCAAGATAGTGGCCCGAGATCTCTTGCCTTTCGGCGATCTCTCTTCGCTGTACGGGTCCCTCCCCGCCGTGCAGAGCCACATCAACCATCGCCCTAAGGGCGTACCTCCCGAGAGTCGAGAGCCTCATCGCCTTTCCTCCGCGTTGCTCGGATCGCTTGCCAAACCACGTGATCTTACTATGGTTGAGTGATGTTGTCAATTATTGGATCGCTCCCTCGTTTTGACAGGGCTGCAAATGTGGTGTACTCTACCAGCAGCAAGGAGGACGCGTTGCCCCCACAGGCATCTGCAGAGACCGATCTCTGCCTCGACATCCTGGTCATCTCGGATCTGCACTACGTCCACAAGGCCGATCACGTGTGCGCCCTGCCGCAGCGCAAAACCTCGCTCGGACCGGCGCTGCTGGAGGAGGCGCTCCTGCATTTGCAGCGTGGAGACGTCCAGGTGGGGTTGGTGGTCCTGCTGGGAGACATCGTGGACAATGGCATGGTCAGAGGAGCAGAGGAGGACCTGGAGGCCGTGGCAGCGGCGGCCCGACGCTCAGGACTCCCTACCTTGGCAGTTCCCGGCAACCACGACGGTGATTTCGAGCGCTTCGCCGACGTCTTTGGGTGCGGCCCGGGCCTTCGGACTTGTGGGGGCTATGGCTTTCTCCTTTTCCACGACCACGTGGCCCCGGATGACGTGACGACCAGGCCGCCCAACGGGCTCTCGCTTCCTCGCAGAGCGGCCTCTGAACATCCTGGATCGCTCTGGGTGGCCTTGCAGCACAATCCCCTGCACCCGCGGATCGATGCGCGCTATCCGTACATGCTCAGCAACGCGGAGGATGTCTTGGCCACATACGGGCCGGCAGGCGTGATCCTTTCGCTCAGCGGGCATTACCACCCAGGACAGCGCGCTCACTCGGTCGGCACCACCACCTACTACACTGTCCCCGCTGCCTGCGAGGCGCCGTTCGCCTTTGCTCACGTGCACCTGGGTGGCCGCCAGGTCGAGATCCGCGAGCACACCCTGCCGCACCTGATGCCCAGGTACGGGTGACGCAGGTGCACCCGACTCACCACACTAGAGAGGAGCTCCCCCATGGAATTCGCGATCAGCCTTTGGGCACCCGACACCTCGAATGAGGCGATCCGATCGCTGCTCGATCAAGGAGTGACGGCCGCCGAGCCTGGACCGCCCTTCCTGTTACAGGAGGACGAACAGGCATTCCTAGCCGCGGTGCAGCGTTTCCATGCCGCTGGCATTCGCTTCCACGCCTGCCACGCGCCCTTTGGCGAGGACGATGACCTTTCGCACTTGGAGGAGGAGCCACGCCTCATCGCGGTAGCCACCCACAGGTGGGGCCTTGAACGGGCAGCCCTCGCCGGCGCGGCGTGCATGGTGATCCATCCGGGGAGAGGGATCCCACCAGAGGAAGAGCCGCAGCGGATCGACCGGCTGTGTGCCAGCCTGGAGACGCTGTTGCGGACGGCCGAGGATACCGGCGTCCGCCTGGCCCTGGAAAACATGCTGCCCGGGCACGTTGCCTGCGACAGCAGCACCGTTCGTCGGATAGTGGACCGCTTTGACTCCCCCTACCTCGGCGTCTGTCTGGACACGGGACACGCTCACGTCACCGACGAGGGGGTCGATGCGGCCTATGCGATCCTGCGCGACCGGATCATCACCTTCCACCTGGCAGACAACGACGGGCACCGGGATCAACACAGCCAGCCTCCCTACGGAACCATCGACTGGGCATCCTTTGCTCACGCGTTCGGATCTATGGGCTTTGCTGCCCCGGTGACAGTCGAGGCCCCACCGTGGAACAGGGCATCCTCGAGCACCTTGCTGCGCGAGATGCGGTCTCTGTTTGAGGGAGAGCTGCTGACGACGACCCTGGGAGGCAGGCAGGTCTGGGCGATGTGCTCACGCTGCGGCCACTACCTCTTTGGATCTGCACAGGCCCCGGTCTGTGCGTGCGATGCCTAGAGCAGGTCGATGCTCGTCAGGTTGTTGGCGGAGGCGCGCGGTGGTGCCTATTGCTTCTCCAGACCATATCCCACACCTCGCTCACCCCCAGCTTGAACAGCTCCAACACATTGAAGGCCAGCCAGCCGACCTGGACATCTAGCTCCCCTTTGTCGCATACGGTGGAAGTGTTGGCCCGCTCGATCTCGTCCTTGAGCGCCCAGAGTTCCTGGTCGACCTCATCCGGCGGCACGGTCTCGAGCAGGCGATCAATGCGTGCCATCAGTGACAGCGCCCGCTCGATCCGCTGCTCCGTCTCGTCTGCCTTTTCTTGAGAGATGATCCCGTAGCAGGCCTTGAGGCGGTTGAGCCGACGGCCTGTCTCGTACGTCGTGGCGGCGATGGCGTCGCGGTCCATCCACTTTGTTTCATAGGAGAGGATGTGTTTCCAGGTGGGTGCCAGAAGCGCCTGCCGGTGGTCCTCGAGGCTGCGGCAGTGCAGACGGTAGCCGAACTGCTCCGGGTCCTCAAAGGCCCTGCTGGCCGGATCGAGGAAAGGAGCCAAGGGAGCGGTAAAGGGAACCAGCCTGCGGTCGCCGCCCAGGGCCTTCAGCAGACTCTCGCAGTACTCTACCGTGCCCAGCGCCGAGGCAGCGGTCTGCTCTGGCAGTCCGATCATAAAGAACAGGTCGAACCGGGTAGCGCCAACGTCCAGGCAATTTCGGACCGTGTCCTCGATCCCCTTGTTGCTATAGTTCTTGCCCATAGCCTCACGCACGGCAGGATCGTGCGAGTCAGGCGAGAACTCGACGATCAGCCCGGGCATAGCCGCAGCCAGCTCTTCCGCGTAATCGCGCTCCACGGGCCACGAAACCTCGATCATAAAGGGCCCGCGGACGCCCTTCACGGCGCGCAGGAACCGGCTGGCATACTCTCTTCCTCCCAGGCGCAGATCGCCCAGGATAAAGACCGGCCCCCGGCTGATGCGGCGCGCTTCGCGCACGTCTTGTGCCAGATCCTCAGGGCTGCGGAAGGCGGGCTGCGTCCGCCCCGACATCATCTTGTGTCCCTCGGCACATCCACCGCAGACCGCGCAGTGTTGGCTACAGCCGCGCACGCTCAGGGTGGCAGTGACCGGATACTTTAGCCAGTGATTAAAGGGCACGCAGGAAACCAGGTCGCGGTCCCGAATGACAGAGCGAACCATCTGCCGGTAGCCGGAGCGGATGTGATTCAGGTCAGAGGGGATGTAGCTCTGGGGGTTCACACGCACCTCTCCGGCGCTGTCCTTCCACGTGAGGTTGGGCACATCCAGTGGCTCGCGCCCATCACGGATGCACTCCACCAACTGGCGAAGGGGCTCCTCGGTCGAATCTCCTCGCACCACATAGTCCACCTGCGGGTAGCGGATCAGCTCCTCGTGATAGTAGGAGGCAGAAAAGCCGCCAATCAGAACGGGCACGCCAGGATGATGCTGGCGAACCAACTGCGCGACCTCCAGCGCCCCTTGCGCGTGCGGCAGCCAGTGCAGGTCGATGCCAAATGCGCGCGAGTCGAGGCGAGAGATGAACCGCTCGGCATCAAAGGAATCCGAACGGAGCATCCGCACCGCGAGGTTGACGATGCGGGTCCGCAAGCCGTGCCGCTCCAGGTAGTCGCAGAGCGAGGCAAAGCCGATGGGGTACATATCATAGATCGGAGTGGAAGGGACCACATCGGAGATGGGGCCCCAGAGAGTCGCCCGTCGGCGAAAGTCGTACACGCTGGGTGCGTGAAGAAAGGTTAGGTCCGGGATGGACATCAAGGCATCATCCTATCTGTCTGGTATGTGTGGTTCAGTAGTTGGTTTCGCGGCCCAGGACCATCAACGAGAGGGCCAGGGCGCGTCCGGCTTGTTCCAGGTTCTCAGGGGACACGGTCTCCAATGTATCGGTTGGCAGGCGCGAATGCTGGTCCCACCCCTCCCAGAAGACACGCACGACCGGCGCGTCCTGCCCGCTCTGCTGAGAGGTATCTGCATCTTGGTAAATGACACTGATATCGATCGTCTCCTTGGCGCGAACGACGCCGGCTCCCATGCTCCTGGCCGACGATTCGAACAGCTTTGCCAGGCGCAGACTCCCCCCAGCAGAGATCTCTAGCCGGCGCCCCGACCCCCCACCCACGCCGCGCAACTGCACGATGGCCTCAAGCTCCAGGCCAGATAGACCGCTTCGAGCCTGAAGCAGGCGGGCCACGTCGGGCTCCGTTGCGTACTCGCCTCCTTCGAGGCCCTCACCGCTGTAGGCCACAAAGAGAAACGTCTTGTAGGGCTGATATCCCGACTTGTTGATCACCCGGGCCGTTTCGAGCATCAGGGCTACGCCGCTCGCGTTGTCATTGGCTGCGGGATAGATGGCGCCCTCCGGACCGGCAGGCGGGCTATCGTACTGGGCCAGGACGAGAATCAGCTTCTTGCCCAGGCAGTCCACGCAGAACTCATAGCCGTGCGTTCCAGGGATCAGCCCGGACACGTGCCGGACCGGCCATTTCGTCTCCCATACCCCCTCGACCTCCATGCTTGCCATCGTCTGCAGGGGTACCTCGACGACCTGCTCCATCCCCAATTCGTTCAGCTCTTCGTACCACCCCGCCACAGTGTATCCCGTACCCGCCAGCAAGCGGTCAGCCATCTCTTCCGAGATCCACAACCGTGGGGTCTCCTCGCCCACGTAGCTCAGGTCGACACTGCTGTGCCTCCTGCCGGTGCGTCCGCCAAAAGTGAACCGCTGCTCCAACTGAGATGGGTCGTCCGCCACCACCAACAGGCCGCTCTTGGGCCGCCAGGAGAGGAGGCTGGCCTCGCGATCAGAAAGCGCCAATACGATCTCACCCTGAAAGTCAGCATTGACCAGGTCTGGATACAGGTAACGCCAGGCTCCTGGCTGAGCCGCGGGCCCTTGCTTGCCCAGGCCCACAAAGCGCACCGGAGCAGTCGCGCTGCCGTCCGTCACGTAGGGTCCGGGATAGGGGGCATAGTCCTGGCCATAGACCGGCGTCCGCCCGCCATCCTGGATGGTAAAGGCCGGGACAGCCTCCAGTCGCTCGAATGCGCGAGAGTGCTCCTGGAAATAGGTGCCCGCTCGGCCCGCAGACTGCAAGCCCTGCGCGCTGAACTCGGCAGCGATATACTCAGCAGCCAGGTCCAGGCCTGGCGTGCCCAGCGCCCGGCCCTGCATAGCCGGGTCTGCCAATGCCGCGACGTGAGCCATGGCCCTATTCCGGTCGAACTCCTCCGCATAGTGGCGATAAAAGGCCACAGAACCACTATGTGAACCGAGCCAATAGAGTCCCACGACAGCCACCACCGCCAGGCTCACGGTGTAGCGGTTGACGATGCCATGCACGATCAGCTTGCCCTCTTCGAGTAGGCGTCGTACCCCCTCGCCAAACAGGTTGAAACTGAGGATAGCCACAAAGAACGCCGACATGGGATAGAGAGCGGTCCACGGGTAGCTCCGTGCCTGTTGGCGCAGGTTGCTCAGCAGCGCCCCCCACTCTGGCACATCCGAGTAGAGCACCTTCACCCAGGGGATCGGCTCGATCAGCGAGCCACCGCCGATAAAGATGCTGATGAAACCCAGTTCGCCCAACAGCGTCAGGACCGACCCCATCTCGAGGGCGACGATGGCGATCAGGGCAGCGAACAGGTGAGGCAGGATGTGACGCGCCAGGATGCGCGGCGCTCTCGCGCCCACAGCCACCGCGCTCTCGATGTAGGGTCTGGGCCGGAGAGCCGTCACCTCGCCCCGCACGAACTGCATGATCTCACCCCACCCGACAAAGCACAAGGCGATGATGAACGATGACACCCCCTTTCGAATGCCCAGAGCCAGGATCAGCAGCATGGACAGCAACAGGGTGGGAAAGGAAGCAATGACCTCGGCAGCGCTCAGGATCAGTCGGTCCAGGTTGCTGCCGTTCGCCCAACCGGCGACCGCGCCCAGCAGCACCCCGACCACCGCCCGCGCGGTGACAGCCAGTACGGCCAAAGCAAGGGTTTGCTGCGCGCCAGATAGCAGCAGGCTCATCAAGTCACGGCCCAGGTAGTCTGTCCCCCAGGGGTACTGTCCGCCTGGCGCAAAGGGAGGGGAAGCAAGTTGCCCATCGATCGTCGCCACGCTCTGCAGATGATAGGGGTCGTTGGGGGCCAGCTCCGGCCCAAGGAAGACGATGACAAAGAGGGACAGGACCAACGCCCCGCCGACGACCAAGGGAGCATTCCTTGAGATGGCGACCCGGACTGCCCCTCTTGCCATCCGCCGCGTGCTGGTCGGCTTCTGCTCATCGTTTCCTGTGGGCCGGGTGGACCAGCCGGGCTCTTGCTTTGCCTCGCGCCGCCTCAGCCAGCGCGTCACTGCGTTTTCAGTGAGCAGATCGATCAAGGCATCGCACGCCCCTCTAGCCCTCTCCAGCAGCGACTGGCGTTCTCCCAGGGCGACGTGCGCAGGGGCCTCCCACAACCTGGGATCCACCAGGCGATAGATCAGCTCCAGGACCAGGTTGATCAGGATGAACAGCGTGCCAAGGCAGAGCAAAAGGGCAACAGCCAGGTTGTCGTCCTGTTGGGCGATCCCCTTGAGCAGCATCAGACCCGCACCCGTCCAGCCAAAGTACAGCTCGACCACGGGCAGACTGCTCAGCGAAAAACGAAGCGACACGCTGATCGTGGTCAGGATCGGAATGGCCGCGTTGCGCAGCACGTGAGCGACCATGATCCGCCCTCCGCTCAGTCCCTTGCCGCGTGCGGTCCGTACATAGTCCTCTTGCAGCTCCTTGCGCACGGAAATGAAGGCGATGCGCGTGATCTGAGCCAGGGGGCGAGCTGCAAGGACCAGTGCCGGCAGGACTACCCTGCGGTCCCATCCAAAACCGGCCACAGGCAGCAGGCGCTGTCCCGACTGCCGTGTGTAGGCCGTGACAGCCCACTGCAGCAGAAAGGCGGCATAAAAGCTCGGCACAGAGACGCCGATCAGCGTGGAGAGAAGGATCCCCTGAGAGCGCTGAGAGCGACCTCGTGCAGCGACGATCCCCAGGACGGTCCCAAAGAGAGAGGCCAGGAACAAGGAGATGCCAAGCAACCCCAGGCTTCGAGGAAGCCGCTCCGCGATCACTTCGGTGACTGGACGAGGCAGCGCCGTGCTGCTGCCCGCGGTCGTCAGGCCCAGGTTTCCGCGCAAGATGCGCCCAACATACGCCCAGGCCTGGGGAAATGCGCGCCTTGCTGCAGGGCCAAACTCGACCCCACCCGCCATGCTCAACCCCAGGTAGCTCAGAAAGATGATGCACAGCAGCACCAGGGCCCCGAACGCCAATCGCCGGGCCACAAAAGTGGCCGCGCCCAGGATGGGCTTCCGGGGCGACGGCCCAGACACAGTCCTTCCCGTCTGCGAGCCACCATCCAGAGGGACACCGTCCTCAGTTCGATGTAAAGAACCCGGATCCGCCACCGCGACTACCCCTCGTCGCCTTGACCGGAGGCCGCGCGGCAAGCCAGTGCGCGAGGGTCTCCGGTCCGCGTGTGAAAGGCCCTAGTCCTTTCTGCGCTCAGGCACAAGCCCTTGGTCAAGAGCCATCGTGATGGCCTCCGCGCGATTGGAGACGCCCAGCTTGGACAGGATATTGCTGACGTGTGCCTTGGCGGTCGAGCGGCTCACGGACAGCCTGTCGGCGATCTCTGGGTTGCTGAGGCCCTCAATGAGCAGGGCCAGAACCTCGTGCTCACGGGGGGTCAGGTCATAGTCCTGCACCGGCGCTTGCCTTTCGGCCTGTATCAGCGCCTGCACGGCCTCCGGGGCCAGAGTGGGACGCCCGGCATAGGCCGCCCGGATCGCCTCGACAAGGTCACCGGCAGAGACGTTCTTGAGCAGGTAGCCGATCGCCCCGGCCTGGAGAGCCCTCTGCACAAGGTCCTTTTCCTGAAAGCTCGTCAGCGCAATAACCTGGATCTGAGGCCACCGCTCGCAGACGATCTGGGTGGCCACTGTCCCATCCATCTCGGGCATGATCAGATCCATCAGGATCACGTCCGGCTGGACCTGGCCGCAGATCTGCAAGGCCTCCTTTCCGTTGCGAGCCTCGCCCACCAATTCCAGTTCAGGGCTGATCCTCAAGAACGCAGCCAGGCCTCGGCGAACCATGCCATGATCGTCCACGATCATCACGCGAATGGGTTTGGATGTGCTCATAGCGATTTCCTTTCTCATTGAACCAGGGAGCGACGGCGCCTCCCCGCTGTCACTGCTCTCCGTTCCAGACGACCACGATCTGCGTGCCCGCCCCCGGCGCGCTCTCGATGGACAGTTTGGCGCCGATGGCTTGTGCCCGCTCGCGGATGATCCCCAACCCCAGGTGGTCCGGGGAGACAAGGTCTGGGTCAAAGCCCAGTCCATCGTCGCGGATGCAGAGCTCGACACCCCTGTCGCGCATTGCCCCCACCTGCTCCGCAAGCATGGTCGAGGGGCCCTCGTCTCCGGAAGGGATGCGCACCGGACAGGGAGGGCTGCAGTGCAGGCTCATCACCACGTGATCGGCCTGTGCATGTTTGACCACGTTGTTCAATGCCTCCTGCGCGATGCGATATATGGCCACGTGCACATCGGGAGGGAGCACCGGTGCCTGGGGAATCGCCCCCTGGGCCCCGCCCATCATCACGGTCACCGGGATCCCCTCCCGGCCAGTGACCGCCTCGCCAAGCTGCCGCAGGAGGTCCCCCAGGTTGGATTCGATCAAGGCTGCCGGCCTCAACTCCAGTAGCAGCGTGCGCATCTCGGCCAATGCCCCCCGGCTGAGCTGGCGCAGCTCCCCAAGGAGCTGGCGCGCCTCCTTCTGATCGCTCTCCCACAGATCGGGCAGTATCTCTGCGATGAGGCTTGCCGAGAACAGCGTTTGGGTGACGGCATCGTGCAGGTCACGTGCCAGGCGAGCGCGTTCCTCCAGGACCGCCAGCTCTTGCGCCTGATCGTAGAGCCGTGCTTTCTCGATGGCCAGCGCTGCACGTTGAGCCAGGGCCAAGAAAAGCCGACCTTCGTCCTTGCTGAACGCGTGTGGTTCGAGAAAGCTGACATTAAAGACGCCAAATACCTCGCTGTCGATCTTGATCGGCAGGTGCATGAACGATCGGATACCCTCCGCATCGATGATCCGCAGCGTCGCCGGGCGCTCACCCGCTCGATGGAGGTCGGTGAGCGAGTCCTGTACGATGGTTGGTTCTCCGGTGGTGGCGACCATCCCAGTGATCTCCTCGTCGCGATCAAAGGACAGGCGAGAGACCAGCTCGGGATCAAAGCCACGGGCGACCCGCATCACCAGCGCTTCTCGATCCTCATCCCATACCATCACCGAGCTCTTGTCGGCCTCAAGGATGTCCACGGCCACATCCACCAACGCTTGCAGCACCTGGTCGAGATGTAGATAGCGGCGCATTCGGTCGTCCGCGCGGTACAGAGCCTCCAACTCTTGCGTGCGCCGCTCCGCCTGGCCAAGCAGGCGGGCATTGTCCACCGCGATCCCGACCTGATGCCCGATCGAGGTCAGCAGTTGGAGATCCTGATCGCTGAACTCTCGATAGCCATGAGTCTGGGCGAACAGCGTGCCGAGCACCGTCCCCTTGGAGCGCAAGGGCACGACTGCAAGGGACCGGAAGCCCGCCTCTCGCACGACCTCCCGCGTGAGGCGAGGGTCTATGGTCACATCCTTGACCACCAGGGGCTCCCCAGACTGCGCCACACGCCCCGAGAAACCTTCACCCAGGGCCAATTTGTCGACCGAGGCGATAAATTCCTCACTGAATCCGCGGTAGGCTGCGATGCTCAGCTCCTTGGTCGTCTCATCCAGAAGATAGATCCCGCCGGATTCGATCTCCATCACCTGAAGGGTCTTGTCCAGTGCATCGCTCAAGATGTCATCCAGGTCCATCGACTGGCTCACCACGGCCGCGATGGCGTTCAGGGCTGCCAGCTCCTCCGTGCGGTCCGCGACGCTTTTCTCCAGGTGAGCATACGACTCCTGGAGTTGGGCAGCCATGCGGTTGAACTGGACCGCCAGTTCCTCTATCTCATCGCCTGTTCGCGCGGTGATCGTCTGCCCGAAATCACCACCCGCCACCTTCTGGGCGGCATCGATGAGTTCTGTCACCGGCCTCGTGATCCTGCGGACGCCAACCGCGACGACCAGGGCCGGTACGACCACACCCAGCGCCAGCAACAATAGCAGGAACCGCTGGTATCCACGTCCGCCGCTGGTCAGCGTCGCCCACATCTCCTCGCTGACAAGGCCCCACGGTGTGCCGGGAACTGGGGCAAAGCTGGCCACGATCTCGCGATCGTTGAGATCCTTTGTGCGCAGCACGCCGGCCTGTCCGCCAGACACGCGCTGCACTGCCACCTGGGTGGAAAAATCATCCCCAATCCGCCCTGGGTCAGAGTGGTAGATGACCTTCCCACTGCCATCGACCAAGTACGTGTTGCCGCTTGTGCCGATACGAAGCTGGGTCACACTCCGATAGAAGGGACCAATAGCCATCAGGTCCAGGCGAAACAGACCGGCGATCGTGCCCAGAAACTGGCCCTGATCCCCCCGGATCGGTATAGCAACGACGATGACCTCTGACCCGAACGGGCCATCGGGCAAGACGTCCGAGAACACGGGCGCTGGGGTGCGCAGCATCTGGCGAAAGTAGGGGCGATCGGACCAGTCCTGTCCTTGGATGTCCATCCGATTGGGCCCCGCTGCCACGACCTTGCCCCTGTTGCTAAGGACCACCACGCCGCCATCGAAAACACCAAACCGACTTCGAGCCCGATCCAACACATCTCGTTGGAGGACCAGATCACTGTCAAAGGCGTATGCGCTGCGTGGCAGGCCCGCCAACAGGCCCGCGTACTCGGTGAGAAGCCCGGTATACTCGGTCAGCCCAGCCGCGAACTCGCTCGTGGCGTACCGCGTCAGTTCCCGGTTCCGCTCGATGACCAGGTCTTCCGTGACCGTCTGGTAGGCAAGAAAGGTCACCCAGGCCACCGCAACCAAGATGATCGCGGTAGGGAAAAAGGACCAGGCGATGATCTTGGCGCGCAGGCTGCCCCAGCGGATTCCCAACAGCATGACCATCCTCCCCAACCAGGGTTGGGACCTGAATCTCAGCGATCGCTCTAGGGTCTCCCGGCACACGCCTGCCGGGGCCGTGGCCCCCCAAGCAAGTGCCCGGCACTTGGGAATCATCCCGAGACGATGCACACAGCTCGCGGCATGCATCGCCCTCAAGTCGTAGTGCCGGGCACCTCTGCGGCGACCCTTGCTCCTGACAAGGCCACAATAGCGCCTGCAAGCCCTTCGACCGCGCTCGACCCGTCCGCCGGCAGGCTCTGTCCGTCGGCGCTAACTGTCCGCAAGCCACACGTCGTGCAAGTTGATGCGGCTGTCAGGACTGGGCTCCCAATTGCGCACCTTGTCGGAAGCGGCCTCGATCTCCTGTGGAACGTAGAGGAAAACAGCGGGCGCATCCTCTTGCACCATGCGCTGCATCCGCGAGTATGCCTCTCGACGCACTTGCTCGTCCGACCCGGAAGCCCCAACCTGGATCAGCGCGTCCACGTCAGGATTCGAATAGCAGGCATAGTTCCCCCGCCCAGCGGAAGCACTCTCCCCGCGAGTGTGCCACTTGGCCTCCACATACCCCACTGGGTCAAAGGCAGAATCACCCCAGTCGCGCAGGAAGGCTTGCCGCTCGCAGTTCAAGAGCTGCGGCACGAGCTCCGCATAGTCACCAGCTCGCACGGTGACATCCATACCCAGCGCTCGAAGCTGTCCGGATACGGCCTCAGCGATCTCCACGTACGGTCCATAGGCGTCGATGACGAACGCGACGTCTTCCGGTTTGTATCCTGCTTCAGCCAGAAGTGACTTGGCCCGCTCCGGGTCATACCCGTATGGCTCCAGGTGGGGGTCGGAGTAGAGATTCGCTGGGGAGAACGGGCCTGCCAGCACCACCCCGTAGCCTCCGGCTACGTCCACCAGAAGCGCGTTCGCGTCTACAGCATAGTTCAGCGCACGACGCACCCGCACATCATCGAATGGCGGAACGGTGACGTTCAGGTCCAGGAGCTTGGGTCGCGTGCCCACCGCCGTCTTGATCATCACGTTGGGGTGACCGATCAACTGCGGCACGATGTGCGGGGGCACACTCTGGATGATGTGCACGCTTCCATTCGCCAGAGCTTGCACCCGCTCCGAGATATCGGGCAAGAAAGTAAAGACCACCTCATCAAGGTATGGAGGCCCGACCGGCGGCAGCATGTCGGCTCCGCCATAGTAGTCTGGGTATCGTTCGAGGACGATCTGCTCGTGCAGGTCGCCCTCGACAAAGGCAAAGGGCCCGCAGCCCACTGGCTTTCGCGCAAACTCTGCGTCACCCACCCGCGTGACATAGTCCTTGGGCACGATCTGGTTGTGCACCAACATCTGGAGGAAAACGGGCCACGGCCCCCTCAGGTGGAATCGCACCCGGTGATCGCTGACCCGGTCTACGCCGCTCACCTCTTGGACAAAGCCCCGGCGCTGCGCTCCGACGTCCTGGTTCAGGATGCGCTCAAAGGTAAAGACGACATCGTCCGCCGTCAGGTCCTCCCCGTTGTGAAACCGGACGCCCTGCTTGAGATCAAACTCGACCGTTGCGTCGTCTACCCAGCGATACTCCTTCGCCAGCTCGGGAATGACCTGGTTGTCGCTGGTCCGAGTCACCAGCCCGTCAAAGATGTTCCGGATCACGGTCTCTGTAGCGCGATCGCTGTAGGCAGCCGGATCAAGGGTGACCACCGACGTAGTGGCCATACCCACGACCAGAGCGCCGCCAAAGCGCGTCCCCGCGGCAGGCGCCGTGGCTCTGACATCCACAGTCGCACTGGGCACTGCACGCCGGCAGCCAGCCCCGGCTGCGCCGGCCGCGGCCAACCCTGCGAGTCGCAGGAACGCCCGCCGGGACAGCACTCGCTCACCCGGGTGGCCAACTCCTCGCTTCCCGCGCCTGCCCTCCGGCGCGCGCACAAACATAGCTGCTCCTCTGTGGGGAACGGCGAGCGGGAGACGGGAAGCGCTTTGGCGGCAGGGCCAGGACATGCGCGCACGGTGGGAAATAGGACGGGTCTACTCTATGCAAGGTTGTGACGCCCGGCTCGCACTGCCTCACCACTCGCAGAGCCACTCCCAGTCAACAGCAGGCCGATCGCCCTCTCCAGCACATACCACACCAGGCATCAGCGATCAACTGCTCACGGCTCTGCTCCCTCCGCCTTGGGGAGAGGGAGCAGACCAGACCGCAACGGATTATAGTACCGATCCAAGGAACGGGCAAACCACAAAGGGCTGTCCACAGGCCCGCTACTGGCTCCCCATCTGCCTTCCGGTGTGTCCTCGCGGTCGATCCGCACCTCTCCCAGTCGCACAGCCCGCGATGGCGGCCAGCAGCTTCCGCGGTGGATCGGTCTTGCTCACAAACATATCCGCTCCCGCGTCCAGTGCCGCTCGGCGTGCCTCAGGCTGCCCACTCAGTGCAATGACCCGCAGATCTGGGCAGCATCCCCGCAGCGCCGACAGCGAATCCAGCAGCGCAAGGCCCGGGAGCTCCCATCCAAGCAGCAAAAGATCGGGGGTGGTCTCCTTGAGCCGCGCCAGCAAGCTGCTCGCATCAGCCGCTTCCCCGACCACCTCTACCCCCGGCTGTTGCTCCAGCAGCACCCGCAACGCGAATCGAACCCTGGGTTGGCTATCGGCAAGCAAGATGCGCATGGGCACTCCTCGATTCTAGGCGGATGCTGAGCGTAGACCGCGCCGCGTGGACGGTCGGCGATCAAACAGTTTCCGCGAAAGCGGGCTACACGTAGGCGCGAAATCTCAAGTCAGTTGATCGCCGATCCTAATCCGGCTTGATCGAGGACAGGATGGCTCCGCCGAGGGCACCAGCTCCAGCGCCCAACCCCAGGCCGGCAA
>JADHXD010000207.1 GCA_016783145.1 Anaerolineae bacterium | reverse complement strand
ATCCCCCTGGAACTGGGAGTAGTTCAGATTGGCAAGCCGCAGCACACTCCCGATCAGCAGCGCGGCCAGGAGCCAGGCGCCGCCATCGCGCCACAGCCAACGCCGCCGTGACGGCGAGGTCAAGACCAGCTCGTCCCCGGTGGCCGGTGCGGCGGACTGCCCTGGAGCGCGCCTGCGTGGCGGCCAGAGGAGCGGCAGCCACGTGATCCCCGTCACAGTGCACAGGAGCTGAACCCGTGTCAGTGGGCCGGGAAGGTAGGCAAGCAGCAAGGTGGCGATGGGGACGATCACAAAGCTCAAGCCCAACCCGATGACCCATCTCTCCACGCGGTCCAAAGTGCCGCGCAGCACCACCGTCGACCAGGCCAGGCCGGGCAGCACCCACAGGAGGACAAACCCCAGGATGCAGCTCACGAGGGGTGAGGGCACGGCGGCCAGCACGGCGGCCAGAGCCAGGGAGGCCAGGAGCAGGTAGATCCGCGGCTTCACAGACCCTCCTGTTGAGCTCTAGTTGGCCGCAGCCAGCTTTTGCGCGTTCCGGCGCGGCCAGCGCAGCCAGATCATCGAGGCGATCCAGGCCAGCGACCCGGCGATCACCAGGGCAAGGGCCATCGGATAGTTGTCGGCAGGGAACTTGAACATGTCTGCGATCAAGATCAGCAGGCTGGCGAGAAAGTAGAGCACCCACAGCCGGTGCCTGCGAGCCAACGGAGCCATCATCAGCGCCAGCAGGGAAAAGTACCCGCAGTGCAGCTTGGGAGAAAGCAGCAGGACGGTGGTCGTCAAGAGAGACAGGTCCTCGAACAGCCCCATGGGCCTCCACGCGATATAGGCCAGAACGACGAGCACACCCACCACCAGGACCGCCGAATAGGTGTCCAGGACACGTTCAGAGGGTGGGCCCTTTATCTTGGACCAGAGCGCTCCTGGGCTGATGCCGCCGAACTGAAAGGGGTGCTGGGTGTCCGTCTTGGAGAAGTCCCAAAAGACGGCGGACTTGCCGGCCGCGAGCAGAAAGGGCGCAAAGACCAGGCCGAACACGACAGCAGGAATGACGAGATACCGCCAGTCTCTGGTTCGCAGAAAGGCGACCGGGATGATCAGCGCGCCGCTCAGCTTGACGAGCAAGGTGAGCCCGATCGCGATGCTGCTCCTCCAGTGCTTCTGGTGCGCGGCAAACAAGAGCGCGAGAGAGAAAAAGAACACCAGGATCGATTCGTCCTGGCGTCGCAAGACTGTGTTCCCAAAGGTGAGCGGATTGAACAAGAAGAACAGTGCGGAACGATATCCACCCTCTCGATCTCTGGACGTGTACAGCAGAGCGTAGGCCGTGAACAGGTTAAAGAGAGAGAACCAGCTCATAAAGGAGAGCGTTGCCCAGGGATTCTTGTGACCTGCCCATCCGGAAAACAGCGCGGGAGGGACCAGAAGGTAGTTGATCAGGGGCGGGGTCATGGTAGATACATCGCGGTACAAAAGCCCTCCGCTGACGATTGTCTCTGCACGGGCGATCCAGGGATCCGCAAAACGCGGGTGGTCGCGGCTGCCATAGTACCCTCGTGGCTCAAGCACACCGTTGGCGACAAGCAAGTAGGCGGCGAACAGCACCACAAACACGCCGAGAACTCGCAGCCCGTAATACCGTCTCATTTTATCCCTCCCTGTGGTGGCCATCGCCAGATCCCCGACTCTGCGCGCGATTCCCGGTGGGTGAACCCTTCGCCCGGCAGCACGTGTCCCATATGATAGCACAGGCCGGCTCCAGGGCAAAACCCGCGCGCTGCAAGGCTGTCTCAGTCGCCGGTGCCCTTGAGTTCAATGCTCACGATCTCTGGACGGCACAGGAACCGCGCGCGGGGCATATTGCTGCCTTCCATGCCGATCCCACGGCTGATGACCATGCGGGTGCTGCCCTCCTGGAAGAGACCGGAGGCGTACTTGCTGCCGTACTTGGACCCGGTGTAGATTGGGCCCAAGATCGGGAGCCGGAGCTGACCGCCGTGGGTGTGCCCACCCAGGTAGAGGTCTATCTGCCCGGCGGCAGCTTCGCGGATCAGATCAGGCGAATGGTAGAGAAGGAGTGTGAACGCGTCGGCTGGCACTCCTTGTGCCGTCTGCGCCAGACGCCGGGCGTCCAGGGGCTCCTGATGGCTGCACGCCACCCCCAGGAGCGTGACGCTCTGGCCGCGGACATCGACCGTCACTGCCTCCTGCTCCAGCCATACGAGGTCGGTGCCCTCTGCCAGCCAGGCCATAGAATCGATGGTGGGCTCGACCGATCCGCGCACGGCATAGATGCCATAGGGGGCCCGGAGTTGCCCAACGAGCTCGCGAAAGTGCGCCGCGGACACCGGGTCGTGGAGGCGCGAGAGATTCAGGTAGTCGCCACTGAGGACGATGAGGTCGGGCTGAAGCGCGTTCACGCGGCGGATGACGGTGGCCTCTCGGTAGCTGTTGCGCTCGATGTGTATGTCTGTGAGGTGGACCACGCGAACCGGCGGTGCCGCTGAGGAGAGGTCCTCGAAGGCCAGCGAGAGTTCCGTCGTCTCGACCAGAAGAGGCTCGGCGACATAGGCATACGCCTGGATGGCGCTGAAGCTCAGGTTGACGACCAGGAAAGCGAGGACAAGCGGACGATCGCGTGCCGGCGTTCCGTGACGGCGCTGCCACCAACGGAGGATCAGCGCAGCTATCGCCCAACCCCACAGGAGGGCCAGGCGGACCAGCGCGGCGACGATCAGGGGAAGCGCGATCTGGGTCGAGAAGGACAGCCGCAGCCAGGGCAGCGCGCGCAGCAGCGTCCAGTCACCGAGATCGCACAGGAGCACGATCCCTATCAACCTGGGCAGGACCATTTGCCGTTCGCGCGTTTCGTGAGGCTGCCGGAGCCAGCTCGACGCACGCACCCCGGCGATGATCCCGACGAGGCAGAGCAGTGCAATCCCGACGAGGACCTTGCCGGTCAGGCTGCCGGCGAGCTGCCACTGAAAGGTCTGGGCCACGCGCCCCCAATCCCATTCCACCTGCATCGGTCACATCTCCTTGGGGCACGCACGGGAACGCGCGTCGGAGATAGACCGTGCGGGCGAGTGCGGGCTGACCCTGATCGGCAAGGGCATCGTGTCTGGGCGCGGGTAGGCAACCATAGGGATATCGTACCACACGCCGCGAGCGGTGTCAAAGAGAGGGCGCACGCGACCGCACTCATACTCCGATCCCCTCAGCACGACATCTCGCACCGCTCCAGCACAGGCGCCCTTGCCGAGGCGTCAGAGAGATGCTTTGCTCGGGCGTCCAATCTGTGCTACAATGCGCGCGTTCGAGATGGAGACAACGGGGGGCGCGAGCTGGCCGGTTGTAGGATTCGGACGGATGGTAAAGAGGGAGGACGCACATGGGGGTCACGTTTCCGGGCCTTGAGTGGGAGCGCGTGTCGCCGGCCGAGGCGGGCTTTGATGCCGCAAAGCTGGAGGGAGCAAGGCGGTGGTTGGATGACCGCGTGGGAGAAGGTCGATACCGGGTGGTCATCGTACGAGGGGGGCGCGTGGCCGTGGAATGGAACCGCGGCATCCAAGGCGACGCGCAGCTCTGGCTTGCCTCGGCGGCCAAGTCGGTGTTCTCGAGCATCCTTGGGATCCTCATCGAGGAGGGCAAGATCCCCTCTGCCGACGCCAAGGTCGTGGATTACTACCCAGAGGCGATGGATGTGCCCGAGGGCGAGGGGCCCAAAGAGGGGAGATATGTCTTTGAGAAGGATCGCGCGATCACCTTTCGCCAGCTTATCTCTAACACGTCGGGCTATATGAAACCTGGCGAGGAGCCGGGCAAGGTCTTTCACTATCAGACCTATGGGATGAACATCCTCACCCACGCCATGGCCAAGATGCATGGTCTCTACGACATCCGCGATCCCGAAGGGTCGCCTGGGTTCAAGGAGTTGGTCGAGGAAAAGCTGCGCATGCCCATCGATGCGACGTGGGGCTACTACCTGGCGAATTTCGATCTGCATCCCGGAGCGCGCATTCACGTCTTTGGCTACTATGACGGGATCGCGTGCACCGCGCTCGATATGGCACGCCTCGGGTGGCTCTGGCGCACAGGGGGCCGCTGGAATGACAGCCAGCTCATCCCAGCGGCCTGGCTGGAGGAAGCCACGAGCGTCGCGCCCGACATCCGCGCAAACTGCCCACCCGAGCAGCGGCAGTACGGGTATGGTTTTTGGACGAACGAGTACGGCCTGATCTGGCCCACCCTGCCACGCGACGCCTACGCCGCGTCGGGCGCGGGGCAGCAGCACATCTGGGTCTGCCCGAGCCTGGACATGGTCGTGGTCCAGAGCCCCGGTCTGTATAAGGAGCAGCACGACAACGACACCGGACTGCTGCGATCCGTAGTGGACGCACTCACGTAGCGACCAGGGGGACCTGGCACGCTCCCGCCCGCGGGCTGCACACAGCCCAGGAACAGGCAGCGAGGACGGTTACCAGGGCGCGTCCTCCCACTGCGTGATGTCTCCCGTGATCTCTTTGTGCAGGAGCATGAGCTCCTTGTCAAACAGGGAGCGCTTGAGTTCCACCGCTGCCGAGCGCACACGCTCCAAGAGCTGGGCGGCGGTACCCTCGTCCAGGTCCATGCCGAACTCGTCGACGAACTTGTGGATGAGCGCCTTGGAGCCCGAGTGCTTGCCGATGATCATCTGCCGCTCCAGGCCGACTGACTCGGGGCTGAAGGCCTCATAGTTGGTGGGGTTCTTGAGAATCCCGTCGGCGTGAATGCCGGACTCGTGGGCAAAGACGTTGGTGCCGATGATCGCTTTCCAGATGGGAATCGCGCGCTGGCTAGCCCCGGCAACGTACTCGGCGACCTCGCGGAATCGCGTCGTGTCGACGTGCGTGTCTGTGCCGTGCAAGTACTGGAGGGCCATCACGATCTCTTCGAGGGGTGAGTTACCCGCCCGCTCTCCCAGACCGCCAATGGACGCAGCGACCGATGACGCGCCAGCGCGGAGTCCCGCCAGGACGTTCGCCGTCGCCATACCAAAGTCGTTGTGCGCGTGCATCTCGATCGGTACCGACACCTGCTGTCTGATGCGGCTGATCCGCTTGTAGGTGGTAAAGGGATCGTCTTGCCCCACCGAGTCGCAGTAGCGGACCATACTCGCTCCGAGCCTCTCAGCCTCCTGGTAGAACTCGATCAGAAAGGAGAGGTCAGTGCGCGTCGCGTCCTCTGCGCTGACGGTGAATCCGAGTCCGTGGCGCTTGGCTTCATCGGTCGCTTCCCCGATCTGTTCCAGCACCCACCCCGGCGAGCGGCGATATTTCCGCTCGATGTGGATGTTTGATGTCGAGATGGAGAGGACCACGCTGTCCACGCCGCACTCTGCCGCATCGGACACGTCCTGAGGTCGAGCCCTGGCGAACGCATAGACCTGGAGCGGTGCAGCCAGGCGACCGTCTCGCCACACTCTCAGTTTCCGGTCTACGACGGCCTGGACGCACGCCTTTTCCTCGACACCCAGCGCGGGGAAGCCGGCTTCTATGGCCGGGACACCGATCCCGGCCAGGAGGGCGGCGATCTGCTCCTTTTCCCGGCGGGTAAAGATCACTCCGACGGCCTGCTCACCGTCCCGTAGAGTAATATCCAGGATCCTGATCTCACTCATTTCACCTTACCTCCTGTCGTCTTGCAGCGCAGCATACTCTTCCAGCACCTCGCTGTCAAACAAGGAGCGCTTGAGAGCGATAGAGCGCGTGCGCAGAATGGGCACCAACTCCTTGACTTCCTCCTCCGAGGGGTGGTATCCGTACTCGCGGAGCTTTTGGCGAAGCACGCTGGGGCCCGAGTACTTGCCCACGTTGAACCGGCGCGGGAGGCCGACCTCTCCAGGAAGAAAGACCTCGTAGGTCGAGGGATCGCGCACGACACCACTTGCCCTTCCCTCGGACTCGTAGACAAAGAGGCTGCTTCCGACCACGGTCTTCCAGGCAGGCAGGGGACGGCCCGACGCGAGGGCCACGTACTCGGAGAGGCCACGGAACAGCGAGGTGCGCATTCCGAGGCTGATTCCCTCGCTGTGCTGAAGGGTCATGACCAGCTCTTCGAGGGAAGCGTTTCCCGCGCGTTCTCCCAGTCCGTTCACGGTCGTGTTCACATAGCTCGCCCCGGCCTTCAGCCCGGCGATTGCGTTGGCCGTAGCCATCCCAAAGTCGTTGTGCGTGTGCATTTCGATCGGGATGTCCACCTCATCGATGAGCATCTTGACCTGCTTGTACGTCTCAAAGGGATCCATAATGCCCACCGTGTCGCAGTAGCGCAGGCGGTCGGCGCCGGACTCCTTGGCCGTGCGAGCAAACTCGATCAGGAACTCGGGTGCGGCTCTCGAAGCGTCCTCGGCGTTGACGGACACATAGAGGTCGTTCTTCTTGGCGAAATCGACAGATCGCTTGATCGAATCCAGCACCCACTGCCTGTCTTTCATCAGCTTGTGCTCGATATGGATGTCGGAGGCAGAGATCGAGACCGCAACCGCCTGGACACCGCAGTCGAGGGAGTGCTGCACGTCACTGACCACGGCACGGTTCCAGCCCAGGATGCTGGTTGGCAGCCCCAGGTTCACGATTCGCTTGATGGCCTCTTTCTCATCGCCCCCCATTGCCGGTACCCCGGCCTCGATCTGATGGATCCCCAGCCGGGCCAACATCCGGGCGATATTGATCTTTTCCTCATTGGCAAACACGACCCCCGCCGTCTGTTCGCCGTCCCTGAGCGTGGTGTCATCCAGGTATACGGGGCCTATTACCTTGGCGGAGAGCAAATCTTCGGGGATTTGCTCCTCCAGGCTGAACGTTCTCGAACTCTCCATTCCATCCTCCTCTGCACGACCCGGTAGGCCGCACGGTTTCTGAGCCATTCCTTGGACCCAGTGTACATTGATCATACACGTTTGGCCCCCGGTGTCAAATGCGGGCACCGCGCTGCTGGAGAGGGCCGGGAGCTGAAGGTTCCCGGCTGAAGGTCCGACGAAGCATCGGACTATGCGTGAGAAGTGCCCTCAGGCGCGTGCTGAGTGGAGAAGTGCGCGGCGGAGGTATGTGAATCGGGCAAACTCTTGCAGGCCAGAGATCATCTCGCGCATAACAAAAGTCTGTCACGACTCGTTTGGATAATCATCGAGGATGGCACGTGCCAGGTCCAGATCGCCGGCTAGAATGGCGTCAAAGACCTGGTCCAGGCGTGCGTTGGCCTCGGCGTCGTTGGCGTGCTTCTGTCGCAGTTGGAACAAGCGCAGAGGCAAGCGCAGATCGTCCGCGGCGAAC
>JADHXD010000206.1 GCA_016783145.1 Anaerolineae bacterium | reverse complement strand
GGATTCTCCCCGAATGGGCATGCTATGGGCTCCAGAAGCAATCCGCTGGTCTGGAATTGTTCACGGGACTGACTCTACCTCTGTATGAAAGTGGCACTGTACCTCTTGTCATCGGAGCCAAACCTATTCCTGAGGAAGAGACTTGGATGGATGAGCCGCTTCCCCGTCTTCCGTTGGAGACGCGTCATGTCCGGATAAGGTTCAGGGTTGCTGGCCAGGGCACGCCCAGACCGGGATTCGAGGTCGAGAGCAGTCTTTACGATGACGAATCTTAGTATCCTCTACGAAGTTGTCTGATGTTTGCTTGGTACACGAGCGTCTCAGAGACAGCACATATTGAGCAAGGGGACCTGCTGAACAGATTCCCAATTGTTGTGTTGCCGCCCGTCACCGTGAGTTTGGTCAATGCACCGGACGGCTATGAGTTGGATGAGGACGTGCCGGTTGAGTACTATGACGTCGTCGTGATGACACAGTCTTGTGATCTCTTCGAGTTCAGAGATGAGCAGGAAGTCATCCTGTGCCCAAGACATGACTATCAGACGCTGGCTGTCACTGACCCCAGGCTCCGAGGCAGGGATGGGTGGAACAAGCTTAAGGCTAGGCGATTCATCGGAGCGTACCTCATCGAGAAGTGCACCATCGAAGGCTGCGAGTTTGACTACCAGGTAATCGACTTCCGGCAGGTTTTTAGCGTCCCCTTCTACATGATAAGGCGTGTAGCTGCGAGTCAGGGTGTTCGGGCTCGGCTGTTGCCTCCCTACCGCGAACAGATGGCACAGGAGTTTGCCCGCCAGTTCATGCGGATCGGCCTGCCAAACGATCTTCCAGAATATCCCTATGCGAATAGACACTAGCTACTGCGACCGTATGTGCAGTCAAGTGAGTAAGGGTCTACTCGCCGCTTGAGTACACGTGTACTCGCCTGCCACACGCCCCCGTACAGACAGCGCGCCCGGGCCTCACCTCTGCTAGATGGCACAACGCGGGATCTCCTATTCTTCCCCTGCTTGATAAAGGCAATGCCCTGGTCTAGGCCAACATCCTCTGCCATGAACCCTGTCACCTCCGAGAGCCTAACGCCGGTGCCAAACATCAAGCGGATGATAGTCAAGTCACGCCCCTTGGCCGCGTTGGGTAGAGCCCGGATCTGCTTGGGGTTTAGCACCTTCGGAGGTGCCTGGGTCGTGGAAGGAGCCCTGACAGTCCGTGTGGGCGGGTTCTTGATGAACCCTCCGCGCGCATGGCCAGGATCCACTCGTCGGGCATCTCGGAAAGAAAGTAGGTCATAACAGCCTACCATTTCAAGCCAGAGAACCACTACCTGTAGTGGTAGTGGCCTCCTGGAACCCATTGTGTCTTGGCGCCCCCAGCGCGACTCGAACACGCAACCTACTGCTTAGAAGGCAGTTGCTCTATCCATTGAGCTATGAGGGCATGCACCCCCATTTTAGCACCGAATCCCCAAGCGTGCAAGAGCCCTATCCCTCGAGAGATCGAAAAGTTGGCGCTTGTCCTCAGCCGTGGTATAATTTAGGGGGTTCGGCACTCCAGGAGATGGTTTATGCGCCAGGACACGCGGGCTTTCGACGAACTGAGACCGGTCAAGATGACTCCCGGATACGTGATGCATCCAGAGGGGTCGGTGCTGATCGAGGTGGGGCAGACACGGGTCCTCTGTAACGCGACGGTTGAGGAGCGGATACCTGTGTGGATGCGCGGCACCGGGCGCGGCTGGGTCACTGCCGAGTACGCCCTGCTTCCGCGCTCCACGCACGAACGCACGCCGCGGGAGACACGAGGCCTCGGGGGGCGCACTCAAGAGATCCGCAGGTTGATCGGCCGCGCGCTGCGCGCCGCCGTTGACCTGGAGCGGCTGGGCGAGCGACAGGTGATCGTGGACTGCGATGTGATCCAGGCCGATGGGGGCACGCGCACGGCCTCGATCACCGGCGGGTACGTGGCCCTGGCGCTGGCCTTGCGCCAACTGATCCAGGCTCGGACGGTCTCGCCCAGGGTCCTGCGTTCCTCTGTGGCGGCAGTGAGCGTGGGTCTCGTCGACGGAGAGCCGGTGCTGGATCTGTGCTATGAGCAGGACCATCGCGCAGACGTGGACCTCAACGTCGTGATGACCGGAAGGGGACAGTACGTGGAGGTGCAAGGAACGGCCGAGGGCGCGCCTTTTGACCGGGTAATGTTGGACCGGCTGCTGGACCTCGCGGCGCGAGGCATCGAGCAGCTCCTGGCCATCCAGCAAGAGGTCCTTGGTGCAGGGAGGAGAGATTGAGCATCCACGTCCAGATCGAGCGGCTGAAAGCCCGGCTCAAGCAGCGCACCGGATGCGCCGAACGGGATATCCAGGTGGTCTATGCCCCACTGCGCATCTCACCCCTTGGGGCACACGTGGATCACCAGGATGGCCTGGTGACGGGGATGACGCTGGATCAGGTTATCTTGCTGGCCTTTGCTCCGCGGGGCGATCAGCAGGTCCGCGTCGAGAGCGCCAATTTTCCAGGCGTAGTCGAATTCGGACTGCACGATGTGCCTCCCAGGGTCCCCGGGGATTGGGGGAATTACGTCCGGGGTGCGGTGCTGGCCCTCCAGCAACGGCACAACCTGCGCACGGGCATCGATGCGATTGTCGAGGGCAGGATGCCCATCGGCGGGCTCAGCTCTTCGGCGGCGGTGGGCATCGCCTACCTGCTGGCCCTGGAGGCGGCAAATGGGCTGCAAGTGACCGCGGAGGAGAACATCCAGTACGACCGCTACATTGAGAATGGCTACCTGGGTCTCAAAAATGGCATCCTCGATCAGTCGGTCATCCTGATGAGCGATCGCAATCACCTGACCTTCCTGGACTGCCAGACCGTGGAGTTCTGCAAGTACGCGACGCCCGCCGCGGATGGGGATTTTGAGGTGCTGGTCGTGTACTCGGGGGTGGCCTCCTCGCTGGCCAGCACGGACTATAACAGCCGCGTAACAGAGTGCCAGCAGGCCGCGCGCCTGATGCTCGAGTGGGCGGGCCAGCCGGTGCCCGAGCAGCCCCGGCTGCGGATGGTCTCCGAAGAGATGTATGCCAGGTGGGAGCACCGCCTGCCCGACCCTCTCGATCGCCGCGCCCGGCACTTTTTCACAGAGGTCCGCCGCGTCCGCGAGGGGATTGCCGCCTGGCAAGCGGGCGATATGGGGGAGATGGGACGTCTGATCAACGAGTCCGGGGCCAGCTCGATGGTCAACTATGAGTCCGGTTGTCCGAACCTGATCACGCTGTACAAGATCCTGCGCGACTGCCCGGGAGTGTATGGCGCGCGCTTTAGCGGAGGCGGGTTTCGCGGCTCGTGCATTGGCCTGGTCAACCCGGCCTACCGGGAAGAGATCGTGGCGACGATAGATGCCCGGTACCCGGCGGCCCACCCTCAGATGGCCAACCGGTACAGCATCCATTTCTGCCACCCGGATGGCCCGGCCCGGCTGTGGGATGGGTGCTAGGAGCGAGGACAATGCAAGGAATCATCTTGGCGGCTGGAAAGGGATCCAGGCTGCATCCCATCACCCTTCGGCGCTCCAAAGCCATGGTCCCTGTCCTGGGCAAACCTCTGGTCGAGCGGGTGATGGAGGACATGTACGCCAACGGCGTCGATGACTTTGTCCTCGTCGTCAGCGTCGATGATCGGGATATCGTGCGCTACTTTCGCTTCGAGTCGTCCTTGCGGGTGGACGTGCGCTTTGTCTACCAGACCGAGCGCCTGGGGATGGCCGATGCCCTGCGCAAGGCTGCGCCGCTGATCGAGGGAGACTTTGTGCTTTCGGCGTGCGACAACCTCACTTCTGCCGAGTACGTGGGGCAGATGCTGGGCGCCTGGGCCAGGGAGCCTCGCCCGAGCGCTGTGTTGAGCCTCATGCCCGTATCGCGCGACCGGATCAGCAGCACGGGCATCGTGGAGCTGGACGGAGAGTGGGTGACGCGCATCATCGAAAAACCCTCGCTTGAAGAGGCGCCCTCGAACGTATCCAGCCTTCCCCTCTACTGCTTTGGCCGTGCCATTCTCGACTACCTGCCCCTGATTCAGGTCTCGCCGCGCGGTGAATACGAGCTCCAGGATGCGATCCAGATGTTGATCGAGCGCGAGGGACGGGTGCGCGGCGTGTTTGTGGAGCAGCGGCTGACCGTGACCGGGCCCGCTGACCTGCTCAACATCAACCGCCTCTTTTTACTCAGCGGCGGCGACCACCCTCAGCTCGCCCCTCAGACCGTGGGGCCCAACACGCGCCTGGTGACGCCCCTGCACATCGAGAGCGGGGTGGTGATCGGCGCGGACTGCACGATCGGCCCCAACGTCTACATCGAACGCGACTGCCAGATCGGCACCGGGGCCTACATCCGCGACGCGGTGATCTTGCGCGGCGTCGAGATCCCCGCCGGGACGCGCATCGTCGACCAGGTTGTCTCGTGAGGAAGCGGTCGGTCAAAATGGATCGATGCACCTGGCGGCGGAGGATCTTGGGCGCTCTCGGTCTGTGCACCCTCTTGGGCCTGTCCGCGCTCATGGCCCCCATCGTGCTGCGCTGGTACGTGGACCGGCGGTACAGAGGGCGGATCTACAGCCTCGAGGCGGTGCCGGCGCGACGGGTGGCCCTTGTCTTTGGCGCGGGGATCACGCGCGATGGGCGCCCCCAGGCCGCGCTTGCGGACCGCGTATGGACGGCAGCCGAGCTGTACAAGGCGGGCAAGGTGCGCAAGCTGCTGATGAGCGGTGACAATCGCTTCATCGACTACAATGAGCCCGAAGCCATGCGCCGCTACGCGCTGGAGCTCGACGTGCCCGATGGAGACATCGTCCTCGACTATGCCGGGCGGCGCACCTACGACACCTGCTACCGGGCAGACTACATCTTTGGAGTGCAAGAAGCGGTCCTGGTCACGCAGTGGTTCCACCTCGATCGCGCGTTGTACACCTGCGACAAACTGGGGCTCGACGCGGTGGGCGTCGCTGCCGACCGGCGTGACTACTACCTGGCTCGATACTGGTGGTGGCGCGAGGTAGCGGCGGTGACTCGAGCCTGGTTCGACCTGAACTTGCTGCATCCGGCGCCTGTGCTGGGGGAAAAGCTGCCGATCTTCTGAGACGCTCAGCCGCGGAGATCGGCCGTGGGTCTTCTGTCACTCATCTTCCTCCCTCGCCGCAAGCGATCCAGCTTTTGGTTCTGTATTCTGCTTGCACCGTCCTCCTTTCCAGGCTATAATGTAGGCGTCCGCTGAAAGGAGACCAAGATGACCGGGACCACCTCACTCCAGTGGGAGATTGACCAACTCGTTAGAACCAAGCTGTTCCCAGACGAGCAAGCTGTGCTGCGCAGTGCGCTACGAGCGTTGTACACGTCTCAGCCCAAGCTTAGGCGCCAGATGGTGATCTATGCCTACACTGCCGGAGAGATCAGCCTAGGGAAGGCCGCACAGATGATTGGGGTCTCTCACGAAGAGATGAAGGACATCCTCAGAGAAGATGGCGCAGAGATTCACCTAGGCCCTAGCACCAGAGACGAGCTGCTGCAAGACGCAGACAATGCCTGATTATATCTTTGACACGACGGTGCTATCGAACTCTGCGGCTGTAGGGTATGCTGATCTGCTTGAGCAACGATACCGTGGTAAGGCATACACGACCGTGGAGGTCAGCGACGAACTACGAAAGGGTGTGAAGGCTGGCTATACATACCTTGAGTCGATCCTGCAAGGAATGGAGCGTGTTGACCAGGAGGACTGGATCTACATCTTGGTTCCGCAATCAGCAGATGAGCGTCGCCTGCGTGCCGAGTTCGACGATCACCTTGACGCTGGCGAGGCGTCGTGCCTGGCTTTGGCCGTCTCAAGAGGTCTGACGCTTGTCACAGACGACCTGGCGGCGCGTCGGCTGGCCAAGAAGCGGAACGTATTCGTCACCGGCACACTGGGCACCCTGATCAGCTTGGTACGTAACAATGCGCTGTCCCTTTCAGAAGCGAACACAGCATTGGCGGATATGATCCAGCGACGTTACAGGTCACCGGTAGATCGCTTGGATGAATTCGTATGATCCGTCACATCGGTAAGCGTCAAGTGGATGGGCTGGGGATCCACGCAGTGAGCATGGCTGCCGACCGGCGGGACTACTACCTGGCGCGATACTGATGGTGGCGCGAGGTGGCGGCGGTGAGCAAGGCCTGGCTCGACCTGAACGTACTGCATCCGACGCCTGTGCTGGGGGAAAAGCTGCCGATCCTTTAGCGGTTTGTCAGCCTACTTCGGCCAGTACGACAACCGGCAGGACGGCCACAGCTTTGGGGCGCTTGTCATTGGTCAGAAAACGGTCGCATCGTTCCAATGTTGCGGTTGCCAGGTGAATGGCATCGGGCAAGCGCAGACTGTCCGTCGTGGCGCGCAATCTGGCTGCCCGCTCCAGGATAGCGGTGTCGAGTTGCGCCACAAACAGCCCAGATGGGGGACGTGTAAACAACTCCCGATAGGTTGTGACCAATACGTCAACGGTTTGACCTGGTCCGCGTAGGGCACAATCTCTTCAACGGCATAGATGAACAGATTGGTGTCGAGGTAAACGCGGTTGCCCGGCTGCCAAACTATCTCTCCCAAGAAGCACGCTCCTGGTCTATGAATGTATCCACCTCTTGGGCTGTTCGGAATCCACGCCCTTTCCCAACGCCATAGTAGTCACAGATTCGTTGGCGCGTCGGTTCGGCGTGACGGCGCAAGCTCTCGATCAATATCGAGAGCAAGGTCCACTTTTCCTCGGGGGCAAGTTGCTCAATCTGTTGAACAATGGTGTTCAGCGCTACTGCGCTCATATGCATATCTCCTCACTGTATCGGTTGGGAGAAGCAAATGCATCATCTATCGTCTAGTATACCTGGAACAAGCTGTCTCGTCAAGGCAGATATCGATGCTGAGCCTGTCCTATAGGTTGTGTCAGCGAAGCCCGTCGAAGCGTTGTCTAGGTTGCTGTCTCGCTCAAGCAGGAGAAGTGTTCTCGCCGTTGTACGATGACTTGCCCAGAAGCGAGGGATACGAGGACGAGACGTATGGACACCGTTCACATTTCCATAGATTTGCCGAGAGGGGTGCTATCGGCACTCAAGCAAGACCCGGTCGGCTTTGTGCAGGAGATGCGGCTGGCAGCTGCCGTCAAATGGTACGAAATGGAACGCGTCTCGCAGGCCAAAGCGGACGAGATCGCCGGGCTCTCCAGAGCTGAGTTCCTGAGCGCCTTGGCTCATTTCAGCGTGTCACCCTTTCAGCAGCGGGCAGGCGAGGTAATCCAAGAGGTCGCGCAGTGGTGCCGGCAGGTGTCCACAACACGCTAGTGGACGACGTCCAACCCCAGGTGTGTCTCAAAGGCATCGAAATCGCGATCGCTATGCAAGAGCGAAAA
>JADHXD010000205.1 GCA_016783145.1 Anaerolineae bacterium | reverse complement strand
CCTACCTTCGTGCGCTCAACGGGCGGGAGCGCTTTGGCACGCGCTGCGCGGTCTGCTACGAGATGCGCCTGGAGCGCGCGGCCATCTGCGCCGCTCGCGAGGGATACGATGCGTTCACGACCACCCTGCTGATCAGCCCGTACCAGGACCAGGGGACGATCCGAACCATCGGTGAGGAGGCCGCTGCCCGGCACGGGGTAGGCTTTTACTTTGAGAATTTCCGCCAGGGCTGGGCCGAACGCGGCGCGATGACCCGCGATCACGGGCTGTACAGCCAGCGTTACTGTGGGTGCATCTACTCCGAGTGGGAATCCCTGGACCGGGACGCGGCGACACGCTCGAGGAAGATGTGAGCGAGACGTCCATTCGCGATCACGTCCGCGCCATCCAAGACTGCAATCAGCGCGGCGGGCGGATGCTCTCCCTGGTGGATCTGCTGGATGCGGGGACGGTCGATCTACCTGCGGCTGCCTATCTGGCAGCCGCTATGCGGTTGGGCGCGTCACTGCTGGTCGGCGCACAGCCCGGTGGCGCGGGCAAGACGGCTGTGATGTGCGCTTTGCTCAACTTCCTTCCCGATCGCACCATCCTCCGGCCTGTGGACCACCCATCCGTGCTTGCCGACGCGCAGCACGACCCCTCTCCGGGCGACATCTGCTACCTGGCTCACGAAATCGGTGCCGGGCATTGGTACGCGTACGTGTGGGGAGAGGGTGCGAGGGCGTTCTTTCGCCTGGCCGCACAGGGACACATCATCGCCTCCAACCTGCACGCCGATACGCTGGAGGGTACCCGAGACCAGCTATGCCGGGAGAACGGCGTCGAACCCGCCCATCTGGACGCGGTGACCCTCAAACTCTACCTGCGCATGCGGCGGCCAGCGGGCCGGCCCGTGCGGCGCTGGGTGAGCCACGTGTACGAGAGCGATGGAACGGAGGACCGCCTGCTGTGGACGGGTGACGGGAGCGGGGAGCTCACCCGCCACGAAGAGAGCGCGGTCGTGTCCCCCGAGCAGGAAGAGACCTACGCCGAGTTCCTGGTCAGCCTCCGCAAGGGCGACATTCGCTGGATCGAGGATGTCCGCCGGTCTCTGGTCCATTCGCTGAAAAAGGGTTGACAATCTCCCAAGAGCGTGTTATCATGATGGCAGAGATGTTATCACTGTATCGACGCTGAGGTGGAGATATGATTCGCACGCAGATCCAATTGACTGAGGAGCAGGCAAAGGCGCTGAAAGAGCTGGCTGCTGGTCGTCGCACATCGGTGGCAGAGCTCATCCGAGAAAGCGTGGATGAGCTGTTGTACAAAGTGGGCGGCATCGACGAGGCGGAGAGACGCCGCCGAGCGATCGCTGTGGCAGGCAGGTTCCACTCTGGCAAGGCAGATATCTCGCAGAACCACGACGACTACTTGGTCGTGGACTATCAAGAATGAGCGTATTTGTCGATACGTCAGCTCTCTTTGCTGTCCTGGATGTGGACGACCAGAACCACAGGTCCGCCGAGCGGGCGTGGGCAGAATTGGTGAATCAACGGGCCTCTCTGGTGTCCACCAATTACGTACTGCTTGAGACGTTTGCTCTGGTACAGCAGCGGCTGGGAACGGTGGCCGTGCGGGCCTTCCAGGAGGACGTTGTCCCGGTGTTGCGCGTTGAGTGGGTGACAGAAACGCAGCATACGACCGGCGTGACTGCGCTTCTCACAGCCTCCAGCCGAAGACTCAGCCTAGTGGACTGCGTCAGCTTTGCCACGATGCGCCGTCTGGGGATCAAGACGGCCTTTGTGTTTGATCGCCACTTCTCGGAGCAGGGATTTGTGTGTGTCCCCTTGGGCGTGTGTTGATCAGTCGCCTGGGGGCTCCGCCGGGGACCTGCGGCTTGCCTGGTCGTGAAAGAGACCTCCCCCCTCGTCCATCGCTCGCGCCAGCTCTGCAGTCTGCGCCGCGCCGTGCCGGTACTGGTTGGGCCACATGCTCTGCAAGTGGAAAAAGGCCACGCGGTCGCCGTCCTGCAGCGAAATGTCGAGGTCAGGCTGCAAGCCAGGCATCGCGCACAGGTTGCCGTTGATAAAGGTGATGCCCCGTTCCTCGGTGGGCAGGGCCAGGCGAGCGAGGAGTTCGCGCATCCGGCTCTCAGCCGGCAGCTCCAACTGCAGGTTGGCATAGGTTCGTCGCGCCGCCTCGCCGCCGTAGCGGGCCAGCGGGCCATAGAGCCAGACATCCACGGTGATCGTCGTCACTCAGCCTCCTCCGATGGCGGGGAACACGCCCACCTCATCCCCGGGGACCAGGCGGTAATCCAGCTTGCGGGCCCTGCCGTTGACATAGATAACCCTGACCTTCTCCCTGGGCAGAGCCAGGCGATCAATCAGGTCAGCCAGGGTGCTCCCTTCTGGCAGGTCGATCTCCAGGGGCGAACCTGCGCGAATCCCCTGCGGGTAGCGTTCTCTGAGCGTCTCTGGCACGCTCTGGATGAGCGTGGCAAAGAGCTTGAAGCGGATGATCATCGCATACCTCTTTGGGTACGGGGCTATCCTCTAGGTGCCCCAGTCCTGGGGGGCATTTGCCAGGGAGCGAGGGGCAGGACCTCGAATCGAGGCCCTGCCCCGTGATCCGCCAAAGCAACGCGGTCTCGACCTCGCCGCGAACGCTCTCCCACACGTACAGGCATCGTCAGAGGTGTCGGCCAGCAAAGGGATCGGCCAAAGTGCTCTCGGTACAGGTCCCTAGAGCTTGCCGTAGACGGCGTCCAACTCCTCATCCGGCACGTCAAAGACGCTGTTGTGCGGTGGAAGCGGCTCGTACCTCATGAATTCAGGCAAACGGTCGTGTGCCGCGGTAAAGCCTGCGGCCTCGTTGAACGCTCGTTCCTTGCGCAGGATCTCAGAGCCCACCGGGACCACGTCGTCCGTCGTATACGAGGTGCCCAGAAGGCCATTCACTTCTTCGACCATCCCCTCGTTGCCGCTGGGGATGTCCAGGATGGCAAAGGCGATGAACAGGCAGTGCCCTGTGGAGTCGATGAATGCAGTTGTGGCCTGGAAAGCCCGGCTCAAGTCTGCCTTGCCCTCTGGGCTCAAAGCATCGACGGAGCCGCCTACGCCGACGATCTCGGGGGCGATGGTATACCCCGCGGTATGGTCCGCGCCCATGGTGGTGGTGGCGTAGGTCACGCCAATGCCCTTCACCGCGCGCGGATCGTAGGCGGGCATGCTCTGCCCCTTGACCGTGGGATTGCGGACGACGCCCAAGACCTGCGCTGCGATGTGGGTGCCGCTGCCCAGGATGCGGCCCATCGGCGTGCCCTTGCCCATTTCGTGCAGCAGCTCGATGGCCTTTTTGCTGTCGCCAAATTCGGCCACTCCAGCTTCCATAGCCACGGCGATGGTCGTGCCGGCCTCAATGGTATCCAGGCCGTAGGCATTGCACAGCTTTACCATTTCGGCGATGTCGTCCAGGTCGTCGATGCCGCAGTTGGCGCCCAGCGACCAGTCCGACTCGTACTCGACGCAGGAAGCGATCTCGGTGCCGTCCGCGGCATACCAGGTGTTGGAGCACTGGATGATGCAGCCGGGGCTGCAGGCGTGGTTGTACACCTCTTTGCCAAGCCGTTCCTTGTTCCCCTCAAAGATGGCCTCGCCAGCGATCTTGGCTGCGCCCTCGAACCGGCCGCTGGAAAAGTTGCGCGTCGGCAGGCCGCCCGCCTCATTCATCACGTTGATCAGGACAGCCGTGCCGTAGGTGTTGAGGGCGCCCTTGGGTTTGGTCAAAGCGTGGGCCCGCAGGGCATCGGCCATCTTTTTGCGGCCAACGTCGAACAGCGACTTGTCGCTGATCTCTACGCCTGGCGCGCCTTTGCTGTCCACGACGATGAACTTGAGGCCCTTGCTGCCCATCACCGCGCCCACCCCGCCACGCCCCGCGTACCGGGTGGGACGCTGCTTGAGGTCATCAAAGGCGATGCCCGAGTCCCCATAGAGGAATTCGCCCGCCGTGCCAATGCCGGCGATGTTCACCTTGCCGAAGCGCGCAAGCAATTTGGGGTAGACCTCGTACAGGTCCTGGCCTACGTACTCGTCGGCGGGGAAGAACTCGACTGCGGGCTTGTCCTTGTCCCATGAGAGGCTGGCCATCCAGAACTGGCCCTTTTCCTGTGGCTGGCCCTCGACCACCAAGGCCTTGATGCGCATCCTGGCCAGCGCTGGCGCCCAGGCCGAGCCTACGTTGGCCTCCTTGATCGTGCCGGTGAGAGGGGACTTGGCGCCCACAGACAGGCGGGCCGAGGACGGAGCGGCGGTACCGGTTATGATGCCGGGAGCAAAGATGAGCTTGTTGTTCGGGCCAAGGGGATGACACGTTGGGGGGACTTTGTCATAGACCATGGTGGATGTGAGCCCTCGGCCGCCAAGCTCCTTGTAGGCCTCAGGCACATCCTCGAGACAGTACGTCCGATCGGTCATGTTGAGTCTCAAGATCCACATCGCACTACACCTCCTCGTGAATGATTGGGGCAGAAGACGCTCTGCCCGTATTTAAGCAGCAGGAGACAACGCTGGCCCAATTGGACCTACGTTGCCTCCTTTGCAAGCACGGCAGGCATGGGAATTGCTCCCCATACCCTATCGCCCAGTCCTCCACGGGGGAGGAGATGGGTCGGAAGCGCGAATCCCTATGTTGACTGGTTCGTTGTCCAGATGCTATTATACCACACCCTGCATCCTAATTCAAAACCTACCAAAGGCCAGGTACCAGGGCCTTGCGCCCAGAGGGATAGTTGGGGAACTGCTCGCGGTACCAACGGTGGTTGGCCCCGGCTCGGGGCGCGAGATTAGCCGTCGCCCAGACGGCGAACGCCAGGCCGGGCAGCGACCAGGTCGCTATCGCCCATCCGAACCACTCGACGATCTCGCCCAGGTAGTTGGGACAAGAGACCCAGCGATACAGTCCGCCCTCGGGGATCCTGTATCCGGCTTCTCCCGGCTCTCTCAGGCCGTGGAGGGTGTGGTCAGCCTGGCGATTGATGAAATAACCGACCAGAAACAGGCCCAAGCCGGTGAGGAACCTCGGGTCCCTGAGCCACTCTGCGGGATAGCCACCCGAGAAGTGAAAGACATAGCGCCCGTTGAGGTAACCGTTCACCACGTTGAACCCGAACGCCATGCCCACGATGGAGACCGGCATCCGCTTGTCTTTGCCGCGCAGTTGCAGGGGGTAGATAAACGCCCGATGTACATAGTGTACCTCCCACAAGCACAGAAAGACGAGGGCCGTGATCGTGCCGGTCCTTCTTCCGGTGGCATAGCACAGGGCAAACACGAGCGCGGCGGGAGCTTCCATCACCACCCAACCCAGCTTGGCCGAAACCGTGGCGCCCCACCCTCCGCGGATGTGACGTCCATATGGCGCAGCGGTGAGAAACAGGGCAGCGAACGTGACTGCAGCCAGCACGAACCAGCCGATGGTCAAACCGTCGTGGAATGTGGCTTCGTTCATTGGGCCTCGGGTGAATTCGCTGCCAGTGGGCGGTCGAGGGTACCCGCACCCCTGAACCACTGCAAGGTGTCGATGAGCGTATCCCGAAAGGGCCGGGTGCGATAGTCCAGATCGCGAGCTGCCCGCTCGTGGCTGATCCTCCGATTGCTGTGCAGTGCCCTGAGGGCGACGCGGGTGTAGAGGGGTTCGCCCTTGTTCAGGCGAGCCAGGCCGACGACAAAGGGAATGCCCAGGCGGGCCGCCCAGATGGGAACCGTGAGCCGTGGTGCTCGAGCCCCGGTCAGTTCGCTGACTGCGGATGCCAGGTCGCGTGCCGACACCCAATGGCCTGACAAGAGATAGCTGGCCCCGGGAGGCGCGCGTTCCTCGGCCCGCATCGCACCAGCGACGACGTCTCGGACGTCGACCCAATCGAATCCGCCGGTGACCAGGGCCGGCAGCTTGCCTTGGCAGATGGACAACACGACGCTTCCCAAATGCGAAGGCCGGAAGTCGTAAGGACCGATGATTCCCGTGGGGTAGAGGATCACCGCATCCAGGCCACGCGCGATCCCTTCCCGCACGCACCGTTCTGCGGCAGCTTTGGAGCGATCGTAGGGTGGGTGGCGCGCCGACTCGACGAGGGGGCGCGCCTCGTCGACGGGCACATCCAGGGGTTCTTGCTCCAGCGCGTGGATCGAGCTAAAGTGGACCAGGCGGCGGACGCCGCAGGCGAGGCAGGCCTCGACCACGTTCTGGGTGCCGGTGACGTTGATCGCCTCCAACAGGGGCCACTCGTCCATCCTCAGCGAGATATGGGCCGCGGCGTGGTAGACAACCTCTGCACCCGCGAACGCCCTGCGCAGAGACGCCGGATCGCGGATGTCTCCCTGGGTGGTCTCGACGTCCAGTTCCTCCAGTGCGCGCCGGTCGTGGTGAACCAGCGCACGCGTTGGGCGCCCCTGTGCGAGAAGCGCTCGCACCAGGGTCCCGCCGATATGTCCCGCGGCACCTGTCACGACAACGGTCACGATGCTCCCTCCCTCGTATCTATGAAACACCCCGGATTGCCAAAAGGTGTCAGGGGACCACTTCTATCTGGGCCGGCTCGCGGACCGCCGGCCGCTGAGGGTTGGCCAAGTCGTACGCGCGCGTGGGCTGCGTCTTGGCGGAGAGGGGGAACCTGGCTCGCAAGCGATAGCGAAAGCTCGCCGGCTGTTCTGCGGACAAATCCCGCACATAGACCCGCACGTGCCCTGGGCGCTGCTCATAGTGGGCGATCACGCCCTTTGCCGCCAGTTCATCCAGGTCAGATGTGAGCAGGTCCATGCCGGGCGGCAGGCCCAGCTCCAGGACCGTCAGTGGCGCTGACCCCTGGCGGTTCAGCATAATGCCCACTGTGGCGGTGGCGATCTCTCCAACGTGGAGGGAGGTGGGCTCATAGCTGATCTCGATCGAGACCTCTTCTTCCTCGGGAGAGGTGGGAGCGATCTGGCTCCAGGGCAGGTAGTAGGTGCCGATGGCCTGGTAGGCGACCTTGTCGCCTTCGGCCTGGATCACGATGTCGTTGTATCCCTTGGAGAGCTGATCAAAGGTGAGCACCTGGACCGTGCCGGCGTGACCGGCATCCAGGCTCACCGGCTGGGCTGCGATCTCGTCCACGGTGACACGCACTGTAGACTCGGAGGACAGATCCCCACCCTGCAGGGCGTCCAGCAGCGTACGCAGTGCCAAGAGCGTGGCCTGGGGCGCGTTCCACGTGCCTGAGGCATCCCGGCTGTCGGTGAGCAGTTCCAACCCCTGCGCCACCAGTTCCGGATGCGTGCGAGCGTAGAGCAGGGCACGCGTGGCCAGGGCCGTCCCTTCGACCCTGGCACTCGGAGTCAACGTCCCGTATGCGCTCTCGCTTCCCTTTGCCGAGCCGTCCAAGGTCTCTATCTCACCTGGCCAGGCAGCCAGGCCATCCTGGACCACGGCCGTCTCGGCCAGGGTTGCCAGGGCGGCGTCCAGCGCGTCGCCCTCCCGGCCATAGGCCTGCA
>JADHXD010000056.1 GCA_016783145.1 Anaerolineae bacterium | reverse complement strand
GCCCGGATCGGTTGAAATTGGGTTATGTTTGCCAGGTTTATGGTCATCATGTCGAAGACTACAGGGCGCGATTGGCAAAATCTATGCGCATTACCGACGTTTGGGCACTCAAAGTTTCCTCTCCGACAGGCTGCTAGAGGGGACCCATTGGCTCGGACAGCGGACAGATCATCGTCATCCCGGCGGCAGAGGACGTGGCTCAGCCTGGCGCTGCTGTTGGCCCTGCACATCGCCAACAGCCTGGCCTGGTGCGCGGCCTTTCCCCTCTGGCAGGGCGCGGACGAGGCCTCCCATTTCAGCCAGATTCAGTACATCGCCGAATACGGGCAGCTCCCCGGGCCGGAGGTGCGCTACCGTTCGGACGAGATCGTCCTTTCGGGAGAGTTGAGCGACGTCTCACGGCTGCCCTTTGATGCCACCCAGCGACAGGTGTTCTCCGACGGGCCGGTGGGCCGCCGGGAAGCAGACATCGCCGCCTTTGATCCCCCACTGCGCACGCGGTTTGAGCGCCAGGCGCGCAGTTCGGGTATGACCATCCCGCCGCTCTATCACGCCGCAGCCTCCCTGCTCTACCGCCTGGCATACCGGCAGGACATCATCGCGCGCGCCTTTGCCGTGCGCCTGTTTTCGATCGCCTGCAGCGCAGTTGGCGTGGGCTTTGCCTATCTCCTGGCGCGGGAGGTCTGGCCTCGCTCGCCTGGGATGTGGATCACGGTGCCTATGTGGGTCAGCTTGCAGCCCGAGTTCACCTTTTTGGTGGGTGGCGGCAACACGGACGTGATCGTGAATCTGTGCTACACCGTCCTGCTCTACCTGATGGCCCGCGCCGCGCGCCGGGGCATGGGCTGGCGGAGCGCACTGCTGATGGGGATCGCGCTGGGCTGCGGGCTGCTGGTCAAGCCGATCATCCTGTTCATTGGCCCGGCGATGGCGCTCTGTTGGGTCTGGTTGGGATGGCGAGGAAAGGCCTCCTGGGGGCGGCTCATCGCCTATGCCGGGCTGGTCGGCGCTGCTGCCCTGTCCCTGTGGGGATGGTGGGCAGTTCGCAGCCTGCGCATCAACAACAGCCTGTTCTATGAGAACCCCTGGCTATCTGGCGAATCGCCGCTGCCGCCAAGCCTGGATCCGAACTATCCGCCCCTGCAGTACCTTGTCGATCACCTGATCAGCTTGCGAGAGGGATTGTTCACCAGCTACTGGGCGAACTTTGGATACCTCGACACCCCGGTCTCGCCTGGCCTGTACACCACACTGCGCATCGCCTGCGTGCTGGCCCTGCTGGGTATGGGGATCCACGCCTGGCGCCTGCTCCGACGGCGCCGCTTTGACGCCGAAGCGATCCTCTTTGTCGTGTTGAGCGTGGGGGCTGTGATGCCGGCGGTCGCTATGGGCACCTATGGATACAGCCATTGGCGGCAGTTGGGTACTGGGTGGCCGGCGATGGGCCGCTACCTGCTGGTCGCGTTGGGCGCACAAATGGCGCTGATGATCTGGGGTTTGCTCTCGCTTCTGCCGCGGAGCAGTTGGCCGCACGCGCACACGCTCTTGCGTCTCGCTGCCCTGCTCTTCAACGCCGTGTGCCTGCTCGGGTTCGTGCTGCCCAGGTACTACCTGTGAACGGAGACGCGAAGGGGAAACGCAGGTGGGCCTGGGCCGTCGGGGCGCTCGCCCTTGCCGGCGCGCTGAGCGTGCTGATGGGCACAGGAGACTGGCGCGGGACGGCAGGAGGGCGGACGGTGTCCGTCCCAGCCCGATACGGCCTGGTATGGCTGGAACACCAACCGTGGCGTATGGCGGACGCGGCCCCACCACCGGCGGACCCCCTACCCTTCACACCGCTCTACAGCCCCAACGTGGTGGAGCAGCGCTTCCGAGCGGCGGCCGATCGCCTGTCGCGCATCCGCTTCTGGCTGGACGGTCCGCCCGGTCAACGGGTCTACATCGGGTTGAGCGAAGCAGAAGACCCGGAGAATCCGCTGCACGTAGGGATGGTGACGCTGGACGGCAGGCGGCGCGGCCAGTACTATGATCTGAGCTTCCAGCCCATACCACAGTCGGCGGGGCGGGACTACTTGGCCTGGGTGCAGGCCCCCGAGGCCGCGATAGATCGAGCGGTTGCCTTGCGCATCGCACCTGGCGACACGGCTGGTGGCCGTCCCAGCCTGAACGGGTATCCAGCCCCCGGCAATCTGGACTTTGCGACCTACCACCACGGTCCCCCGGGCCGCTGGTGGCTCAATGCCCTGGGAGAGCGGATGGTGCCCCACGTGTTCCGTGTGCGCATCCAGCAGTACAAGCCCGCCTGGCTCAAAGGGGGCACGTTCGGGGTGCTGCTGGCTGCAAGCGGGCTGTTGGCCCTGGCGCTGGTGATGGTCGCCTGGCCCGGAACGCAGCCCTGGAGGTGGCAGATTACAGGGATCGTCGTGCTGGTCCTGGCGGGAGGGTGGATCTGGGAGGCCGCCAGCGGAGGCGTGATCTATGGGGGCGGAGATGGGTCTCCAGAACCCTTGCCGCCTGTAGATGACCAGCCCCGGGCCATCTGGGATGCGCTGATGAACGAGCAGCCCGCCAGCTTGGAGTCTGCCCGCGACCCGGTGAGGGCCGAGTGGGTCGCTGAACCATCGGGCGAAAGCGACCGCTACGCCCTGCTCACCACTCCGGTCCGTCCGTTCAAGTTCAGCCTGAGCCTTCCCCCTGGCTCAGCACTGCGCTTTGGCCTGCTTGCCGGAGGCCCATCCGCTCGCGCCGAGGTGTACCTGGAGGATGACCTGATCTGGCAGGGAAGGGCAGCGGAGGCGTGGCAGCAGATCGAGGTGGACCTGAGCCCCTACGCCCGCAGCAAGGCCAGGCTTCGCCTGGTCAGCGAGGGCGAGGCCTGGTGGGGCAGTCCGCACGTCGTCAGCGACGAGCGATGGCTGCTTTCCTATCCACTGCCCGAGGAGAGGGCCCACTCCCCGCTGCACGTGCGCTTTGGGGACGAGGTCGAGCTGTTGGGCTATGCGATGGGGAGAGGGGCAAGGGCAAAGGGAGAATCTGTGGCCCTGACGCTGTACTGGAAGGCGCTGCGGCCCGTCACGCGGGACTATACCGTGTTCCTCCATCTGGTGGATCCCGACGATCGGATGTGCGGGGCAGCCGATGGCTTTCCGGTTGCGGGCGCATTCCCCACCAGTCAGTGGCCTGCCGACCGGGTCGTGGCAGACGAGCACGTCGTATCGTGGACCGAGGACGTGCCCGGCCCGTGCCGGCCTGAGCTTGGACTATACGAATTGGAGACACTGGGGCGGCTGCCGGCGTTCGACGCAGCGGGACGCCGACTGCCCGCAGACCGCGTGCTCTTGGATCCGCCTATCTCTACAGACTAGGGCGTGGTGAGTGATGAACAACGTGCGTGTATCCGTGATCATACCGGCCTACAACGAGGCAAAGACCATCCGCGATGTCGTCCAGGAGATCCTGGCCTGCCCGGCAGCAGATCAGATCGCCGAGGTGCTCGTCATCGACGACGGATCGACCGATGGCACAGGAGAAGACCTGGAGGACCTGCCCAAGGTCAGGGTCGTGCGCCAGCCGTACAACAAGGGAAATGGTGCAGCGATCAAAACCGGGCTGCGCATGGCACAGGGAGATGCGATCGTCGTGATCGACGGCGACGGGCAGCATCCCCCTGCCGACGTACCGTGCCTGCTCGAGCAGCTCGACAGGTACGACCTGGTGGTCGGCGCGCGCGACGAGGAGAGCCAGACCACGGCCTTCCGCGACGTGGGCAACCTCCTGCTGCGACGCTTTGCGAGCTTTTTGATCGAGCGCGAGATCCCCGATCTGACGTCGGGCTTCCGGGCCTTCAAACGAACCCTGGCGCTCGAATTCATCCATCTCTACCCCAATGGGTTCTCCTTTCCATCGACGATCACGCTGGCCTTTATCGCTTCCGGATACAGCGTCGGGTTCCTGCCCTACCGCAGCCTGCGCCGCAAACCAGGCACCAAGAGCAAGATCCGCCCATTCAGCGACGGAGCCCGGTTCCTGATGCTGATCACGCGGCTGGTCACCCTGTTCAATCCCATGAGGGTCTTCCTGCCCGTGAGCGCGTTCATGGCCTTGATCGGGCTGGCGATCACCATCCGCAACCTGCTGGTCTTTGAGGAATTCTCGGTGGGCGGAGTGCTTTTTCTGATCGTGGGGATCAATGTCTTTTTCTTCGGATTGGTGGTCGACCAACTCGCCACCCTACGCCTGGCAGTCGGCAGACACGAGGATCGCTGAACGGAGAAGAGGGAACGTGTGCGGCATCTGTGGACAAGTGCTGTTCGACCCTGAGGCGAGGGTAGACCCGGCAGAACTGCGCCGGATGACCGAGGCGATCATCCACCGTGGCCCCGACAGCGACGGCTACTACCTCGAGGACACGGTTGGGCTGGGCATGCGGCGCCTGCGGATCATCGACCTGGAAACAGGTGAGCAGCCGATCGCCAACGAGGATGGTTCGCTGTGGATCGTCCTCAACGGTGAGATCTATAACTATGTCGAGCTGCGTCCAGAGCTGGAGGCCAGAGGGCACGTCTTTCGAACGCGCTCGGATACGGAGACGATCCTGCATCTGTACGAGGACTATGGGCCCGAGTGCCTGGAGCACCTCAACGGGATGTACGCTTTCGCCATCTGGGATCGACGCCGTCGTGAGCTCTTTATCGCCCGCGACCGCCTGGGGATCAAGCCGCTCTTTTACGCAGTTCAGCCCGGTCGCCGCCTTATCTTTGGTTCCGAGATCAAATCGCTCCTGCAGACTGACATCTCGCGCGAACCGGACTACCTCGGCCTGCACGACTATCTGTCGCTCTTTTACGTCCCCACCCCGCGCTCGGCCTTCAAAGAGATCCACAAACTGCCGCCCGGACACTGGCTGCGCTGCCGGGCAGACGGAACCGTGCAGATCGAGCGCTACTGGGACGTGCCCTTCCCAACGGAGGGGACAGGGCCGCGCTCTGAACGCCAGCCGCGCGCAGCCTACGTAGAGCAGATCCGCCATCTGCTGCGCGAGTCAGTGCGCCGGCAACTGCGCAGCGATGTCCCGCTGGGTGTCTTTCTCAGCGGGGGGCTCGATTCGACCAGCGTGGTCGCCTTTATGAGCGAACTGCTGGATCAGCCCGTGCGCACCTTTTCCATCGGCTTCCAGGAGCCTTCATACAACGAGCTGCCCGAGGCCCGCCTGGTCGCCCAGGCGTTCGAGACGGAGCACCACGAGTTGGTAGTCGAGCCCGACCTGATCGACCTGATCCCCAAGATCGTCCTTCACTTTGACGAGCCGTTTGCCGACTACTCGGCCATCCCGACCTACCTGGTTTCGCAGATGGCGCGCCAGGAAGTGACCGTGGTTCTCAGCGGCGACGGTGGGGATGAGCTGTTCGCTGGCTACCAAACCCACTACGCCTACCGCGTGGCCCGGCTCTACCGCCTGCTGCCCCGTTTGCTACGGGACAGGGTGATCGCCCCGCTCGTCAAGCGCCTTCCCACCTCGACCGACCGCGTCAGCTTTGACTTTATGGCCAAGCGGTTCGTCACCGGTGCACATCTCCCCTTCGAGCGCGGGCACTACTGGTGGAAGGTGATCCTGAACGAGGACGAGAAACGGGGCCTCTATGCAGCGGACTTGTTCCATCAGGTGCAGCGGGACAGCTACGAGGTCTTTGCGCCCTACTTTGACGCCGTCCGGGGCGCCCACCCACTCAATCAACTGCTCTATGTGGACACTCACACCTTTCTGCTGGATGATGGCCTGGTCAAGGTGGACCGGATGAGCATGGCCCACAGCCTGGAGGTGCGCGTGCCCCTCCTCGATCACGAGCTGGTCGAGTACCTGGCGCAGGTCCCGCCGACGCTCAAGTCGTCCGGCCTGAACACAAAATCGCTCCTTCGTGACGTGGTGCGCCCTCTGCTGCCGCCCACCATCGTCAAGGGCAAGAAGAAGGGATTCACGCCGCCGCTGCCGGTGTGGCTCAAGAACGATCTGCGCGACTTTGTGCAGGACACGCTTTCGCCCGCGCGCATCCGGGACATGGGGCTCTTGCGGCCCGAGGCCGTGAGCCAGATCCTGGACGATCACTTTGCCGGGCGACGGGACAACAACCGTCCGATCTGGACGATCCTGTGCTTTGTGCTCTGGCACGAGAACCTGCGCCGGTGACCTCCCTGGCAGCCCGATACCGGCCGGGCTGAGGCTAGGGGGCTGTTGCATTGTCTCTTCACTGAGGAGTGCTGCATCCCCCGATGCGGCACGGTGCGCCAGACAGCCGGGCGCATCGGGGGATGCGCCCTCCTCGGACTTTGCGGCAGCCCTAGGCTGAGGCCGGTGCTACTTGACGATCGGTTTCGATCCACATACAATAGGCCCGAGGAGAGGCAATGGCCAAGGAACTACCCAGGACAGCGGTGCTCCGGTCTTACCTGCGGTCACTTGTCAGCCGGGCCGGCCTGCGCCACGGCATGGCGATGTTTGCGGCGACGTCGCTGGCTAACGTCCTGGACTATGGGTTCAATGTGGCGATGGGGCGCTTGTTGAGTGCGGGTGGCTACGGTGTGCTGGTCGCCTTGAACGCAGTGCTGCAGATCGTCTCGGTGTCGATGGTTGTTGGGAGCACCGTCGTCGCTCACTACATCGCCGAGTTTGCGGCGCGGGGACAGCGAGGGCGGATGAGCGCCTTTGTCCAGAGCGCGCTGCGGAGCACGGTACTCTGGGGCGGCGGGGCAGCTCTCCTGGTCGGAGTGCTGTCTGCGCCCATCGCCCGCCTGCTGCAGATCCCGTCCAAGACGCCGGTGTGGGTAGCGGCAGCCGCCTTGCTCCCGATGGTAGTCAAGCTGGTCACTGTGGGCACGCTCCAGGGCCTGCAAAAGTTCAATGCCCTGGGGACGACGCACGTCATCCAGGCTGCCTTGCGCCTGGCGTTCGGCGTACTGCTCGTCCGGCTCGGAACCGACGCCGTGGGCGCCCTAGCTGCGCTGCCAGCGAGCGCGACGGGCTCGGTGCTGCTCGGACTGGCCTTTCTCGGGGGGATCGCCTGGAAGCGCACGGGGGCCGCTCACCGTGTCCGCACCGCCGACCTGATGCGCTATGCGGGAGCGACGATCGTCGGCGTGGTGAGCTTTGCTGCTCTCACCAATGTGGACGTGCTCATTGTCAAGCGCTACTATCCTCCTGTGGAGGCTGGCTACTACTCGATGGCGGTGACGTTGGGCAAGATCATTGTCTTTCTGCCCGCAGCCTTTGCCCAGGTCTTGTTTCCCAAGAGTGCCCAGCGCCACGTTCAACGCCGCGATTCGTCGAGGCTGGTACGTCTGAGCCTGGCAGCGACATCGCTTCCCTGTGCGGCCTTGACGGCGGCGTATTGGGTCGCGCCGGGCCCGATCCTGAGGACCGTGTTTGGGGTCGCCAGCCCCTTCCAAGGGCCGGTGCTTGGCCTACTCGCACTGGCGATGAGCGGCTATGCGTTGGTCAACGTGTGGCTCAACTACTTTTTGTCGGTGGAGCAGACCGGGTTTGTGTACGCGCTGGCCGCCGCCCTGATCGCGCAGCTTGTACTGCTCACGCTGTATCACGATACGCTGACTCAGGTGGCGATCGTCCTGGCGGTGACCGGCGCTGGACTGCTGGTCTTTTCTGAGGCCTGGTTCCAGCTTCAGAGGCGAGATCATCGCGAGCGCACAGCCAGGGAGCCGCCATACGGTCCGGACGGATCATAGACGAGGGAAACGGTTTGACTCGGATTCTACTCATTCGAGCGAACTCAAGACTGCCGCGCACGCTGCCTTTGGGGTTGATGTCGATCGCCGCCTTCCTGCGCCAGCGCGGATTGACCGAACTCCGCATCCTCGATATGCGCGTCCGCGACCTGTCGCTGGAGCAAGCGCGCGCCGAGATTGCGGCCTATCAGCCTGACGTTGTGGGGATCACCGCGCTGAGCCTGGAAGCGCGCAGCGCGCACCAACTCCTTGCCCTAGCCCGCGGGGTCCGCCCGGGCTGCACGACGATCATCGGCGGCCCCTACCCTACCGCCACGCCAGAGCTGGCCTTGAGCGACCCCCTTCTCGACTATGCGGTCTTGAGCGAGGGAGAAGAGACCGCCTGGGAGCTGCTCAACGCCCTGTCGCAGGTCGCCGCAGCGTCAGAGGTGGACCCGAGATCGATCGCCGGGCTGGCCTACCGCGATCAGGATGGAGGGACCATCCTCACTCCGCCGCGCGCGCCGATCGCGGATATGGACAGCCTGCCCTGGCCGGCCTACGACCTGGTCGATATGGAGGCAACCTTTTCCCAGTTGGGGACACACCTATCCCCGCAGCAGGCACGTGCGCGCTACGCACCGGTGTTCACCTCGCGAGGCTGTCCTTTTGGCTGCATCTACTGCCAGCATATGTTCGGACGGCAGATCCGGTACCGGTCGCCAGAGAACGTCCTGGCACAGATCGTACACCTGGTTGAGACCTATGGCGTGCGCGAGATCCACTTTGAAGATGACTCGTTCAACGTGGACATGGACCGCGCCAAGCGGATCTTTGAGCTGATCGCCGAGGCCGACCTGGGGATCAAGCTCGCCTTCCCGAACGGCGTGCGGGCCGACCGGGTCGACGAGGCCTTTATGGCCAAGGGCAAAGCGGCGGGAGTGTACAGCATCGCGTTTGGCATCGAGGCCGTGTCGCCCCGAATCTGCAAGATGATCCACAAGGGCTTGAGCGTCGAAAAGGTCACGCAGGCGGTCGACCTGGCGTACAAGTATGGCATCTGGTCCATTGGCTTTTTCATGCTCGGTTTTCCGGGCGAGACCCGGGAGGAAATGCAGCAGACGATCGAGTTTGCCGTGCGCTCCAAGCTGACCACCGCTTCGCTGCACAGCGTGATCCCCCTGCCGGCCACGCCGCTGTGGGATCTGGTGTCGCGCACCCATCCGGGGCTGCTCGAGACAGCGACCCAGTTCGACTTTGAGTACACCGGGCAGCCCCTGGCTGCCGTCAGCGAGGCAGAGTTCCAGGCTCTCTTTACGGGTGCCTTCCGGCGGTTCTACTTTCGGCCCTCACGGCTGTGGCGACTGTGGGCTCTGCACCCGGACAAGCCCTGGCTGCTGCGCACCATGCCCGGGCGAGCATGGGGCCTGCTAAAGCGCGGCATTCCCCTGCCCAAGCGGCTCAAGCGCCGCCTGTTTCGCAAGAACGTCGCGTAATTGAGAGGAATGGTATGTCCGAACCTATCGAATGCAGCATCGGGGTGATGGCCTACAATGAGGAAAGGAACATCGGCAACCTGCTGCGCGCCCTGTGCGCGCAGCAGCTAGAGACCGTGTCCATTGCCGAGATCGTGGTCGTCGCCAGTGGATGCACAGACCGCACCGAGTATGTGGTCCAGGACGAGATCGCGTGCGATTCACGCATCCGCCTGCTGGTCCAGGAGCGGCGTGAGGGCAAGATGTCGGCGATCAATCTCTTTTTGCACAATGCACGCTATGACATCGTGGTGATCATCAACGCCGATGTGCTTCCCGAAAAGACCTGCATCGAATCCCTGGTCGCTCCCTTTGCCGATCCCAGCGTCGGCATCACAGGCGGACGACCGGTGGCGGTGAACCGCACGGATTCACTGCCCGGTTTTGCTGCGCACCTGCTGTGGAACATGCACCACGAGATCTCGCTCACGGAGCCCAAGATGGGAGAGCTGATCGCCTATCACAGGTTTGCGGAGCTCGAGATCTCGCCGGACACGGTGGACGACGAGGGGATCGTGGAGGAGCTGGTACATCGTAAGCACATGCACAAGGTGTACGTCCCCGAGGCGGTGCTCTACCTGCGCGGACCGACGACGGCGGGCGAATTCGTCAAGCGGCGCAGGAATATCTACGCCGGGCACCTCCAGCTCAGGGACCGCACCCGCTACACCCCCTCTACGTTCAACACGCTGTCCCTGGTGCGCAAGCTGTCCGGGCCGATCGCGCGCACGATCGGCGGGAACCCGGTTCAACTGCTGCGCGTGGCCGGCGTCGTCGTCCTGGAGGTGGTTGCGCGCATGCTGGGCGCGTACGATTTCTACGTCGCCAAGCGCGATCACCGCATCTGGGAACCTGCGGATTCAAGCAAAGAGATGATCGTCAAGGCTTGAGGACCCATCGATGCTCAGCCTGCCCTGGCGTATCCCACTCTACATCCCATTCCGGGCCACCGGCTGGCCCCGGCTCTTGCCGCTCAACGTCACCGTCAGCGTGACAGATCGCTGCAATTCTCGCTGCCGGACGTGCAACATCTGGCGAAAGGCGCCTGGCGAGGAACTCTCAGCCCAAGAGCTGGACCGGGTCTTTCAGACGCTGGGCCACGCGCCCTACTGGTTCACCTTTAGCGGGGGTGAGCCCTTTCTGCGCAGCGACCTGGAAGACCTCTGCCAGAGCGCATACGCGCGCTGTCGCCCGGCGATCCTCAACATCCCGACCAATGGTCTGCTCCACAGAACGATCCCTGCCCGCGTGGCCGAGATTGCCCGCCGCTGTCCGGGCAGCCAGTTGATCGTCAACCTGTCGCTGGATGGCGTCGGCCCGCGGCACGACGAGATCCGGAACGTCCCGGGCAATTTCGCTCGGGCTATGGACACCTTTCGGGGTCTGAAGGCCATAGACGCCCCCAACCTGACCGTGGGGCTGCACACCGTGATCTCTGTACACAACCTGGACGACTTTGAGGAGGTGTACGAGTACGCGCGCGGGCTGGCGCCTGACTCGTACGTCACCGAGATCGCCGAAGAGCGGGTCGAACTCGATACGGTGGGCTGCGAGATCACCCCATCCGCCGACGACTATGCACGGGTGATCGACACATTGAGCGAGCGGCTGCGGGAGCAGTCGTTCAGCGGCATCTCCCGGATCACGCAGGCACTGCGCCTGGTGTACTATGACCTGGTGAAGCGTATCCTGCGCGAACGGCGGCAGGTGATCCCCTGCTATGCCGGGTGGCTGTCGGCGCACATCCTCCCTGACGGCGAGGTGTGGGAGTGCAGTGTGATGGGAAGCAGCATGGGCAATCTGCGTGACGCGGACCTCGATTTCCGGCGTCTGTGGTTCGACGAGCGGGCCAGGGTCGTACGCCGCGAGGTCAAGACGCGCGGCTGTTTCTGCCCGGTGGCCAACATCGCGTACACCAACATGATGTGCGATCCGGTGTGTGCGATCCGAGTAGGCATCAACGTGATCGGAGGGACAGGGACGTGAAGGTCTATCTATCCGTCGACATCGAGGGCGTGGCCTGCGTCACGACCCTCAAGCAAGAGCCGGGGGACTATGAGAGGGCGCGCAAGTGGATGACGGCCGAAGCCAACGCGGCGATCGAGGCTGCCTACGAGAGCGGAGCCACAGAGGTCGTCGTTGCCGACTCGCACGGGTCGATGCGCAATCTGCTGCCCGATGAGCTGCACGAGGACGCCCTGCTGGTGCAGGGCTCCCCCCGTCCCCTGACCATGATGGAGGGCCTGGACGGTAGCTTTAGCGCCGCCTTTCTGATCGGCTACCATTCCATGTCAGGGACGGCGAACGGGGTGATGGCACACACCTACACCGGGATGGTCTATGCCTTGCGGCTCAACGGCATCCCCCTGGGCGAGTCGGGGTTCAACGCCGCCATCGCCGGGCACTTTGGCGTGCCGGTCGCCCTGGTCAGCGGCGACGACACCGTCGACGCCGAGGTGGGCGCGCTGCTGCCCTGGACGGAACGCGTGGTCACCAAGTGGGCGATCAGCGCCTGGTCAGCCCGCAACCTGACGCCCAAGGCGTCGCAGAGACGCATCCGGGAGGGCGCCGCTCGCGCCCTGAGACGTCTGCCAGAGATGAAGCCGTTCACACTGGAGCAGCCCATCCGCTTCGAGGTGGAGCTCGCCCCACCGTACCTCTCGCAGATCGGTGCAGACATCCCGGGCGTCGAGCGGATCGGAGGGCGCACGCTGGCCTGCACGGGGGCCGATATGCTAGAGATCGTCCGCATCTGGCGCCTGATCCTGAATGCCGGACAGGGCAGGATCTGAGGGAGAGAGGCGCGAGGTGAATATGGAGAGCAAGCAGCGACGGCCCAACGTCCTCTGGATTTTCGGCGACCAGCACCGCGCCCAGGCCCTGGGCTGCGCAGGAAACCCCAACCTGAGCACACCCCACATCGACCGCTTGGCCTCGGAGGGGGTGACTTTTTCCAATGCGGTTGCCGGCTGTCCGTGGTGTTCCCCTTTCCGCGGCTCCCTACTGACGAGCTTTTACGTGCACCGCTGCGTGCAGCGGACACCGCAGCGGATGGACCCCAACCTGCCGACGGTCACGGACGCCTTTAACGAGACCGGCTACCGCACCGCCTACTTTGGCAAGTGGCACCTGGGTGGGGCCAACCGGATGATCCACGTTCCGCGAGAAGAGCGGGGGCGCTTTGACATCTGGCTCGGCTACGAGAACAACAACGCGCAGTACGACTGCTGGATCCACGGGCACGACCTCAAGGGGCGCGACGACGCCGAGCCTCTGTCAGAAAAGCTAGAGACGTACGAGACCGATGCGCTGACCGACCGTCTGCTCGACTTTTTGGCCGAGTACGGGGATGCCGGCCCGTTCTTTGCCGTCCTCTCGGTGCAACCACCGCACAATCCCCACGTCGCCCCACCCGAGTACGCCGAGCGGCACGACCCACAGGAGATCATCCTGCGGCCCAACGTGCCCGACATCCCCCGGATCACCGAGCGCGCGCGGCAGGAGCTCGCCGGGTACTATGCTCAGATCGAAAACCTGGACTGCAACGTAGGCAGGGTGATGGAGGCCCTGCGCGCCCAAGGCCTGGACCGGAATACCCACGTCGTCTTTTTCTCGGACCACGGCGACATGCACGGCTCGCACGGCTACGTGCGCAAGAGCAGCCCTTGGGAGGAGGCGGTCCGCATCCCGTGCATCTTTCGGCCCGCCAACGGGGAGCGCGTCGCCCCCGAAAGTGATGCACCCTTTAACCACGTCGACTTTGCCCCAACCTCGCTCGGCCTGTGCGGCATCTCGCCCCCCGAGTGGATGGGTGGGACGGACTATGCCCATCGCATCCTCCCGGGCCGCGCCGCACCCGCCAGTGAGCCCCACTCTGCTTTCCTCCAGCACGTCTTCCGGAAGCGCTTTGACTGCCTCAACCGGACGTGGCGAGGCGTCCGCACCCGCGACGGGTGGAAGTACGTCTGCCTCGAGGGGCAGCCGATCATGATGTTCAACCTCAACGAGGACCCGTACGAACTGGCGAACCTGGCCTTCCTGGATGCCTACAACGACGTGCGGGCCGAACTGCAGGCAGAGCTGGCGCGGTGGCTGGAGCGGACCGGCGACACGTTCGAGCTGCCCGAGCTCTGACCGGCGATGGGTGGGATGATGTCTCACGTACTGGTAACCGGAGGGACCGGCTTTATCGGGGGGGCGCTGGCCCGCGCACTGGCGGCTCGCGGCGACGCGGTGCGCGTCCTGGCCCGCCCATCCAGCGATCTGTCGCCCCTGGACGGGCTGGACATCGAGGTCGTTCGGGGCGACGTGCTCCAACCGGAGACCCTGACTCCCGCCCTGGAGGGGGTGGAGGTGGTGTACCACCTGGCGGGCATGCTGGGCCGGTCCGGCGTGGGATGGGAAACCTACCGCGCCATCCACGTCAAGGGGACGTGCAACCTGCTCCGTGCCTGCCAGGCCCGCGCGATGAAGCGGTTTGTGCACTGCAGCAGTCCAGGCATGCTGGGCGCACTCGGCCCGGGCGACCCTCCCCGCGATGAAGCCTCCCCGCACCGGCCCACGGGGGCTTACGAGCGCAGCAAGAGCGCAGCGGAAGGAGCTGCCCTGCCCCTGGCCCAGCGGCTGGACGTGCCGCTGGTCATCGCCCGCCCCGAGTTCGTCTACGGCCCGGGCGACCGGCACGTGCTGGGGCTCTACCGCACGATCCAGCGCCGTGCGTACTTTTTCATCGGTCGGGGGGACTGCCTCTGCCATCCCACCTACATCGACGACGTGGTTGCCGGGCTTGTGGCCTGCGCTGGCGAGCGCGCCCGCCCCCTGGAGGCGTATCACATTTGCGGCCCGAGGCCGGTCACCATCAAGGAACTGGCGACCACCATCGCCGACGCGCTGGGGGTCAAGCCGCCAAAGCTGCACTTGCCCAAGGAGCTGGTCCGGGCGGGGGCGTGGGGAGCCGAGCTCGCCGGTCGCGTTCTGGGCATCAGGCCTCCCCTCACTCTGGAAGGGGTGCGCTTTTTCACCCAGTCGCGCGCGTTCTCCATCGAGAAGGCGCGCCGCGAGCTGGGGTGGTCGCCGCAGGTAGACCTCGCCGAAGGGGTGCGGCGAGCGGTGGCCTGGTACATCGAGCAGGGACTGCTGTAGAGAGGGGAACTCATGAAGCACCACGACTCGGTCCGTGACCTCTATCCCATCGCTCTGTGGGAAGGGGAGGGGATGGGCACCGCCTACGAGTACTCGGCCAAGCTCAAGATGCTGCGACGAGTGGTGGGTGCGTCGCCGCCAGCGCGGGTCATGATCGCTGGGCTGCCAGAGGCCTACGGTGTAGGGATGGACCTGGCCCTTCTGGCTGCGCTGTACGGCTCTGCCGTCGTCGTTGCCGACGATCGCCCGGAAAAGCTGGAGACCTTTGCGGCGGCTCTCCGGTCGCCGCCGCTGCAGGAATGGGTCGATCCCGAGTGCTTTGAACTGCGTCCGGTAAAGACGCTGGCCCACCCCGTTCAGCCCGGGGACGCTCCCTATGACCTATGGGTCACGACCTCGGCGATCCAGCGCCTAAAGGGGGCCAGGCTAAACGCGTACCTGGCCCAGGCACGGGACTGGTCGCTCCAGGCCGTGCTTTTGGCACCCAACGCAGACAACAAAGCCCACACGACGCTCACCAGGCTGGATGGCTTTACCTTGGCCGAATTGACCTCCGCCTGCAAAGGCGTCGGGCTAAAGGTGGAGGAAGCTGGGTACGTAGACCTGCCCCCCTTTCCACCCGGCATCAGCCGCTCGGCAGAAGCCAAGGAGAAGGCCGCCGAGAGCCCGATCGAACGCCTCGCTATGGGCGTTCTGGAAGGGTGGGCGCGGGGGGAAAGAACCCTTCCCCGCGCCCTCAAGCGTCGGTACAGCCATCTGGTCTACGTGGACGTGCGATAGGGTTGGGCACTCCTGAGCTCTCCAGAGCCCTCTCCAGGGTGGAAGGCGAAATTCAGCGCGTTGACAGCGGGACAGAAACCTGCTAAGATAGGACAGGTTCGATGGATCTCTCGTCTGCGACCCTGAGGTACACAGGAAATGACCAAAACAGCATTGGCTCTGACCCGCGAGGAGTGGCAGGCGTATCGACCAGGCGCCAAGGTTGACAAGCCTCAGGCCTCGGAACGGTGGGAACGCGCCTGGCTGGTGGCAGAGGCCGCGGCAGAGACGCTGCGGGAGCGGTTTGGCGCTACTCGGGTCGTCGCATTTGGCTCAATCGCACACCGCGACTGGTTTACCCCTTGGTCGGACATCGATCTGGCCGCTTGGGGGATACCGCCGGAAGCATTCTACCGAGCGGTAGCCGCCGTGACGGGCATCAGCCCGGAATTCAGGGTCGACCTGGTAGCCTCTGAAGACTGCCGTCCTGCCATACGTCGGGCTATTGAGCAAGAGGGAGTAGCCCTGTGAGCGACCGCCTCCTGCGCTTGGCGCAGCGTATTCGCACGGAATGCCCCGAATTGGCACGGTTGGTGGAACGGGCACAAGAGGGATGGGGTCGAGCACAGCGATCATCGGACGATCTGTATGTGGACAGCGTGGCACTGAACCTGCACAGCTTCTACGCTGGGTTGGAGCGGCTCTTTGAGATGATTGGCGCGGCGGTCGATGGCAGCGTGCCACTCCCCTATCCCACCTCCCACGTCTGCAGACCGTGTTGGTCAAAGTTAAAGTCCACCGCCTGCGCGCCAAGAGCTTCGAGCTTCTCAGCAATGACGTGTTTCTTGTCGAACGGGCAGTAGAAAAACATATAGCCCCCGCCCCCAGCCCCCGAGATCTTGCCTCCCAGGGCGCCGTGTGCGCGCGCCGTCTCGTACAGCTCGTCGATGTGCGGGTTGCTGATCGGGGGGGCCATGCGCTTCTTGTTGATCCAGGCTTCGTGGAGCAGGGCGCCCAGGTCATCCAGCCGGCCCTGCAGCAAGGCGTTCTTGAGGTCGAGGGCGATCTGCTTGAGCTCGTTCATCGCGCGCAGCACATCTTCGCTGCGCTCCACATATCCCTTGACCTGGGTGTCGATGATCCGGTCCGAGCGGCGGGTCTTGCCCGTGTAGCAGAGCAGCAGGCTGTAGTGCAGCTCGTTGAGCACGTCGGCCGAGACACGCAGCGGGTTGACGACGGTCGCGTCCCGGGAGAACTCGATAAAGTTAAAGCCCCCAAAGGTCGCCGCGTACTGATCTTGCTTGCCGCCTTTGAACCCCAGGTCCACGCGTTCGATCTGGTAGGCCAGGTCGGCGATCTCGTAGTGGGTGAGAGGCAGGTGCAGCCAGCGATGGAACAGGCCGATGAGCGCTACTACCAGCGTGGACGAGGAGCCGAGGCCCGATCCAGGCGGCGCGTCGCTGTGCAGAAAGAGATCGAGGCCCTGGTCCCGGCTCTCCTGGTTCAGGCGATGGATCACGGCTTTGACCAGGAAGAGCTGGTCATCGTGGTGGAGGGGCTCGTCCATGCTGTACTTGGCGACAATGTCATAGTCGAGCGAGGTGACGGTGATCTGCGGATCCTCTCGGATGCGCATCGATCCGTAGGCGTACTTGTCGATGGTGGTGCTCAGCACGACGCCCCCCTGCTCCGAGATGTAGGGCTCAACGTCGGTGCCGCCTCCGGCAAAGCTGATCCGCAGCGGCGCTTTGCTCCGAATGATCATCGTCTGTTCTCCCGCCCCAGGGACGCGGCGTAGCGCTCGAACCGCCTGTAGCCCTCTGGCGTGCCAATGTCCACGAAAAAGCCGCCTGCCGGGGCGCTGTACAGGTGCCCGCCCTCCCGCAGCACCTGGGGAAAGGTCTCCCGCTCGATCGAGACAGGCCGGTCACCCGGGATACAGCGCAGGATCTCTGGTTCCAGGACGTAGACACCGCCGTTGATCGGCCCGGACGCGGCGCTGGCCTTTTCCTGAAAGTGCAGGATGCGTCCGTCTGCATCCAAGTCCAGAGTGCCGTAGGCGGCGGCATCTTCCACGGCGACGGTGAGGACCGTCCCCACGGTCTGCGGGTCTGCCTCTCGCCAGCGCTGGTGGCAAGCAACCAATTCCCGGTAGTCGGCCTCCAGGTAGGAATCGCCGTTCATCACGAGGAAAGGCCCCGCGATCCACTCGCGGGCGTTGCGGATGGCTCCCGCGGTGCCCAACAGCTTGGTCTCCACGGCGTAAGAGATCGAGACCCCCCAGCGACGGCCATCCCCAAAGTGGTCCTGAACCTGACGAGCCCGGTAGCCGACGCAGAGCACGAACTCGCTAAACCCCTGCGCGCGCAGTTGCTCGACCTGGTAGTCGAGAAAGGGACGGCCACCGACCTCGACCATCGGCTTGGGCCGGTCGGGAGCCAGGGACCGGAGCCGGGTGCCCAGGCCGCCGGCCAGGATGAGTGCCTGCATCGACGTGCCCTCTAGGTCGTCCACTCGTCGTGAACGATCCCCACCAGGTACCAGGTACCGTCTAGCTCTTCGAGGACCAGACGCAGGCTTCGCCAGTCCATACCGGCATAGGCGGGCTCGAGGCCCTCAAAGTGGTACTCGATGGTGACGGCATCCGGGTACACATCCTGGATGTTGTTGACTGTATTGCCCCAGCCGACAAACTCGACAAAGCTCACGATGTCCGGCCGGCAAAAGTCGACGTCATAGATGAACCGGCCATAGTACTCTTCAAAGGTCATCTCGATCGGTTCCCCTGAGCCGTCAAACCATCCCCAGTGGTATACCGCGTAATCTGAGAAAAAGTCCCAGATGTGTTCTGCAGGGAAAACGAGGTCCTGGTTCTCAGGAGGTTCCTGCCCTGCCCTCACATAGGTATAGGGAGAGAAACGCAGGCCCTGTTCCGGGTGGACGTACGCCGTCAATTCCCTGGTGTCCCAGTTCTTCAGGGCCGTCACGATCTCTGCCGCCCGGGCGGCTACAAGCTCGTTCACCCAGCCCTGCTGTCGCGCCAGGTAGCGGCTGTTCACCCAGCCGGTCACGTCCTGGTAGACGACCGGCACCCAGAGGCCGCCCCCAACCTGCGCACCTGGCCCCGTGACCTCGACGTCCAACCCGTAGAAGGGGATCGCGCCCACGATGTCGCTGCTCGGGTTGGCAAGCAGGCGGACGTTCAGTTCCTCGTCGTTCGCCACGTCGACAACGGCATACAGACGGCTGGGCTGAGACGGCCTGGGCGTATCGGTGGGCGTGGGCGTAGGTACCGAGGTCGGGATCGGCGTAGCAGTCGGGGGCGACGGCAGCGTCGGCGTGGCAGTCGGCGGGGGAACCGGGGTGGCGGTCGGCTCGGAGACTGACGTCGCGGTCGGCGGCGAGGGCAGCGTCGGCGTGGCCGTGGGCCGAGGGGTCCGGGTGGCGGTTGGTGTTGGGGATGGGAGTGGCTGCGTCGGCGTATCCTCACCCGTTGGGGTTGGCGTCGCGGTAGGCAGCGGCGTGAGGGTGGGGGTGCTGGTCGGCACGGACGCCACGGTCTCTGTCAGCAGCGCGGCCTGAGTGGCGGCGACAGCAACTTCTACCGTGCGCTCCAGATCGGGCGTCGAGATCTTCCCGCAAGCCGGGGCCAGCAAAGCAACGAATAACAGCGTGATCGTTAACATCTTCATCTGGCGGGCCATAGCTTCCTCCAGGTACTCACCTTCACCAGGCGGCGCGGATTGGCTGCGAATAGTATACTTGAAGTACACGGCACGAGCAAACGAGGCTTGATCCACTCCCTTGGGGCAATTCGGAGGGACCGCAGTGGCGAGGCGTACGGCCAGTCCGCGGGTGCCGGGGCAGAGAAGGCACGCCCACAAAACGACAAGCCTCATAAGAGGCTTGTCGCTGGTCGAACCATAATGTCTTTGAACGAATGGGTGTCCTATAACATATGCTGAACGATGTCATAGAAGACGTTGCCAATGACCTGGCCGAACAGTGTCAGGCTGACGAGCACGACAATGGCGATCAGCACCAGGATGAACGTGTACTCGACCAGCCCCTGGCCCTCTTGCCACCGACACAGTGGCATCGATCTCTCCTCCTTTCTGAGTGGACTGGATGGTTCGGATCAGTATGCATCCTCGCTATTATATCAGATCACCTGTGGACCCGCAATAGAACTTGGCTGATGGTACGGCTGTTGCAAAGTCCGAGGAGGGCGCATCCCCCGATGCGCCCGGCTTACTGGCGCACCGTCCCGCATCGGGGGATGCGGCACTCCCCAGTCAAGTCAAGCGACAATGCAACAGCCGTAGGCTGATGGTACGGCTGTTGCAAAGTCCGAGGAGGACGCATCCCCCGATGCGCCCGGCTTACTGGCGCACCGTCCCGCATCGGGGGATGCGGCACTCCCCAGTCAAGTCAAGCGACAATGCAACAGCCGTAGGCTGATGGGCCTTTGGACTCGTGTCAAGCCAAATGATAATGCTACCAAAGCCGGATCGATTGATCGCCGGTGCCAAACTGTGCTATAATACAGTCAGCACGGGGTGGGATGGGCGATGTTGAGCGACCGGGACGAGGAAGGCGAATACACGAAGGAACGCGAACGCATGGTGCGCTCCCAGATCGCGGCACGCGGCATTCGCTGCGAGCGCGTGCTGGCAGCGATGCGTGCTGTGCCCCGCCACGTTTTCGTGCCTGGACATCTGCTCGGTTCAGCCTACCGCGATTCGCCACTGCCGATCGGCCACGGACAGACGATCTCTCAGCCATACATCGTGGCCTATATGACCCAGATGCTGGAACTGGAGGGTACGGATCGCGTTCTGGAGATCGGCACCGGGTCAGGATACCAGGCAGCCATTCTCAGCCAACTCGCGGCACAGGTGATCAGCGTGGAACGGTTTCCCTCACTGGCCAAAGAGGCGAGCCAGGTCTTGGAAAGCCTCGGATGCCAGAACGTCCGTGTGGAGGTGGGAGACGGTTCACTGGGATGGCCGGCCGAGGCCCCCTATGACGCGATCATTGTCACCGCTGCTGCGCCTCACATTCCTCAACCCCTCCAGGAGCAACTGGCGGAAGGAGGACGGCTGGTGGCGCCCGTTGGACCTCGCTGGACCCAGGAATTGATTCGCATCCGGCGCACGGGCGACCAGTACCACAGCGACTCACTGATGGGCGTGGCGTTTGTGCCCCTCATCGGCGAGCACGGATGGCAGGACCGGGGGAGCGTCAGGAGGTGGGAGTGAATGAAAGAGGCGATGCTCTATGAAAAGCTGGATGATCTGAGCGTCCAGTGCGGGCTATGTGCCCATCGCTGCACGATCAAGGCGGGCAAGGCGGGCATCTGCGGCGTACGGGAGAACCAAGGCGGAGTGCTGTACACACGGGTCTACGGCCAGGCAGTCTCAGCGGGGGTGGATCCTATCGAAAAGAAGCCCCTCTACCACTTTTACCCTGGCTCGAGGGCGTTCTCGATCGCCACCGTCGGCTGCAACTTTCACTGTTCGTTCTGTCAGAACGCCGACATCTCGCAAGCCCCATACGAACAGCCAGGATGGGAACGTTGGGCCAGGGAACTGTCGCCAGAACAGGTCGTTCACCTGGCCGAGCAGCAGGGGTGCCAGTCGATCGCCTACACGTATACCGAGCCGACCGTGTTCTTTGAGTACGCCCACGACTGCGCAGTCTTGGCGACCGAGGCCGGCATCAAGAACGTCTTTGTCTCCAACGGCTACATGACCCCCGAAGCGCTGAACATCGTGGGCAAAGACCTGCACGCGGCGAACATCGATCTCAAGGGCTCGGACACGTTCTATAGGAAGCTTTGCGGTGCGCGCGTGCAGCCGGTGATGGATTCGATCGCCAAGATGCGAGAAATGGGGACCTGGGTCGAGGTGACCACACTGGTCATTCCCGGCTACAATGACGACGAGGACACGCTGAGATCCATCGCCGAGTTCCTGGCTTCCGTCGATCGGGATATGCCCTGGCACATCTCAAGCTTCAGCCCACGCTACAAGCTGCTTGATGCCCCGCCGACGCCCGTCTCAGCCCTGCATCGCGCTGTCGAGATCGGCTACGAGGCTGGACTCCGCTACGTCTATGCGGGCAACGTTCCCGGCGACAGGTACGAACACACGCGCTGCCCCGAGTGCAGAACGGTCTGCGTACATCGCTACGGATACCGCATCCGAAACGAGATGGTCAGCGGGAATCAGTGCCCCACGTGCGGCTATCATCTGGCAGTGGTGGCTTGAATATCTTTCCCGGGTTGAGGATGTAGTTCGGGTCAAACGTCTGCTTGATCCGTCTCTGGAGGGCGATCAGCGTCTCGTCCATCACCAAGGGCAGATAGGACAGGCGCTTGTGGCCGATCCCATGCTCTCCGCTGATCGTTCCCCCGAGCTTGAACACCTCCCCGTACAGCTCCGCCAGGAGAGCGGGTAGCTGCTCGCTCCACTCCTCCATCGAGGTCTCCGGTTTCTTGACCGGCGTCGCGTGGAGATTACCGTCGCCGGCGTGACCATAGCACGGGATGAGCACTCTGTACTTTTCCGAGAGCTGTTCCAGCGCCGACACCAGAGCAGGGATCTGGGCCAGCGGCACCACGATGTCCTCCAGGCTTTGCACCGGAGAGATGGCCTTGAACGCTTCGGCGATGCTCTCTCGCAGGCGCCACATGCGACGCTCATTGGCAGGGTTATTGCCCACATAGACGTCCAACGCGCCCAGGTCGAGGCATAGATCGATGATCGGATCGTATATCGCCTCGACCTGTTCTGGAGTGGGGCCATCCACCTCGATGAGCAGCATCGCACCGATGTCTGCGTGGGGCGGGTGCTCCTCCAGGTACCTGTAGGTCGTCTCCACCGACAGACGGTCCATAAACTCGATCGAGGTGGGAATGAGCCGTCCCTGAGTCATAATCCTGGGCACGGCGGCGATCGCGGTGGTCACGTCGGGGAAGGGAATGAGCAGTACGACCCGCGCAGCGGGCAGCGGCAGCAGCTTGAGGATGATCTCGCCAAAGATGCCCAACGTACCTTCCGATCCGACCATGAGATGAATCAGGTCATAGCCGGTGACATCTTTGACCCGCTTGCCGCCCAGGCGCACGATCTCTCCGGTAGGCAGCACGACCTCCAGGCCCAGCACGTACCGCCCCGTGACCCCGTACTTGATCGCCCGTCCCCCGCCGGCATTCTCGGCCACGTTGCCGCCGACGAAACAGGTCTCACGGCTCATCGGATAGCCGGCATAGAAGAGCCCGTAGGGGCACACCGCTTCGTTCAGATCGTTCGTCACGACGCCGGGCTCGACTACGGCGACCATGTTCTCTGTATCGATCTCGAGGATGCGATCCATGCGTTCCAGCGAAAGCAAGATACCGCCGTACACAGGCACCGCGCCGCCAGACAGGCCCGAACCGGCGCCACGCGGCGTAACGGGAATGTGCTCGCGGTTCGCCAGGCGCATAATCTCCGAGATCTCGGCCGTAGAGGCCGGCTTGACGACGACCTCGGGCATGTGGGCGTACTCTTCGCCTGCGACCTCGTCGTGGGCATAGTCTTGCATCCGATCCGCTTCATCATAGAGCACATTGCTCGCCCCGACGATCTCGCATAGTTGGGTCGCGACGGCCTGGGTAACGGGCCGGTAGGACACCCCTGCGGTATCAGAACCTCTCAAAGTGCGATCCCCCATTGCGGCCTCCATCGTTCACCTTACATCCAGCGCGTCGCTCAGTCCGGGCACATACCTGGTACCGAGAGGGACGCTAATGGTCGAGCCCTCGAAATCCTCACCGATCGGCTCGAACCGTCCTTCCAGGCACTTGGCCAGAAAGGCCTCAGCCACCGCGTTGAACGACAGCCGGTTCTCGGGTCTGGCAAAGCCGTGGCCCTCGTCGGGAAAGAGCACATAGGTCACCGGGATGTCGTTGTCCTGCATCGCCCGGACGATCTGATCGGATTCGGCTTGCTTGACCCGTGGGTCGTTCACACCCTGGCCGATCAGCAGCGGACGGCAGATCCGCCCGGCATAGGTCAGCGGAGAGCGGCTCTTCAGGAACTCGCGTCCTTGCTCAGTCCGGTGATCGCCGACGCGCGTCGTAAGCATTTCGATCTGCGGTGCCCAGTACGGAGGCGTTGTCTCCAACAGGGTCACCAGGTTGGCTGGCCCGACGATGTCCACTCCGCAGGCGAACTTTGTCGGGGTAAAGGTCAGGCCAGCCAGGGTGGCATAGCCCCCATAGCTCCCACCCATGATGGCGACCCGGTCTGGATCGGCGATCCCTGTCTCGATCGCCCAGTCGACGGCATCGAGCAGGTCGTCATGCATCTTGGCTCCCCACTCGCGGTTACCGGCGTTGAGAAAGGCCTTGCCGAACCCAAGAGACGCCCGAAAGTTGACGCTCAGCACGGCATAGCCACGATTGGCCAGCCACTGATGGGAAGGATGGTAGCCCCAGACGTCACGCCCCCACGGTCCGCCGTGAGGGACCAGTACCATCGGCAGCGGTTCGCTTGGTACGGCGCCCTCGCACCACACGGGCAGTGTATAGTAGCTGACCATGTTCAGGCCATCGCGAGAGGGGATCACCGCTGGACGCATGCTGGCCAGGGGCAGTCCGTCCAGGTCTGGACGATCGAAAAAGAGGAACCTGGCCTCTCGTTCTGCACGGTCGTACAGATAAAAGGGAACCGGCCCGTTGTCCACCACATAGAGAACGACCCACAACCGGTCATCCAGCGAGCGGCTGGCCACCTCTACTTCCCCATCGTCCACACTGCGCAGGTACTCGAGATCGCTGGCGATGGCATCGTCGAGCACGGTCCACTCCTTGCGCTCGTAGGTAAAGGCGGCCGCCTGGATGCTCTTTTCCGTGGGATGGATCAACACATCGCTGACATCGGCGCGCTTGTCTTGGGCCAGCACCGTGCGCTCGGCGGTGACGGCGTCCAAGGCGACCAACGCGGAGGTGTCCCGCCCGCGGCAGTCGGCCATAAACAGCACGTCGCCCCTCTTGTTGAACCCGATGGGATAGGTGGGAAGCATATCCTCCATCTCGATCTTGAGGAACAGGTCCCACTGGCCGTCCTCCCCCGGTCTGAGCATTTCACTCCCGCCATCGGACGTTACACGCATCGCAAAGCGCACGTCGTACTCGTCATCCGTCTCAAAGGCCGCGAATCCAGGATTCTCCTGAACCAGCTCGCGCTGCCCGGTAAGGATGTCGAGTCGATAGATGTCGTGCAGGCGGGCATCTCGCTCGTTCAGGCCGATCAAGATCTCGCCAGGGTATTTCGGGCTGATGTGCTGAATGCGGGCCTGCACTCCCTCAACGGGCGTCAGGTCGTTGTTCTGCCCCGTATCCAGGTTGGCAGAGTACAACCGCCAGTTCTCATCGCCCCCTTTGTCCTGGACGTAGAGGATGTGCTCACTCGTGTAAGCCCAGCCATAGGAGCGGATGCCGCGGTAGGTGTCCTCTGTCACGGGCCTGGCGGCGTCCAGGTCATCGACCGGCCCCACCCACACGTTAAGCACGCCGCTGACGGGCGCCAGATAGCCGATCTTGCGTCCATCAGGGCTGATCTTGACCTGAGTCCTGTCCGGATTGCCAAACAGGACCTGGCGAGGAATCAACGGTACGCGGTCTTGCTGACTCATTTCACCCTCCTGTCCTCTGAGCGTCCCCTGCATCAGAGAGCCCCGTGCCGAGACAGGCTCATCCGTCCGTGGCGGAGTCTGTGGCACGGACCACACCGCCGCAGAAGACGCACTCTACACTCCGGCCATCGATCCAAGAGACTTGATCGGGCCGCACAGGCGCGTTGCACGATGGGCAGCGCGTGGGCAGAGTGCTCTGACGCAGCACGGACGGCGCCAGACCAGAGCCTCCCAACAGCGCAGAGACCTGCGCGCGCAGGGTGACCGCCTGCTCGCGATATCCCTTGTCCTCCAGGGCCTGGATGGTGCCAAGCAGCAGCCTGCTCGCCCGCTCGACCCGTCCCACACCCGCCAGGTGTTGGATGGCGTGCTGAGCCAGGACCAGGGCATCCCTTGGCTCCCCCATCTCCAGGCGGGCGCGCGCTGCTTGCAGGTAGAGGTATCCCGCACGTCGCGGCATGCCCCTGCGTGCCGCGACATCGGCCAGTCGCTTGAGGATGGGATAGGCACGGGCATACTCTCCCGCCTCTACAAACCGGGTGGCCTGCCTCAGTGCTTTCAACGCCGCATCGCGCGCAGGTGCGGCACCCGGTCGCCCGGGAGACCGCTGGAGAGGCCTTCGCCTAGCCATACGCTACCCTCCACCTTGGTCAATCCACACCGCATCTCCTCCGTTTACTCTGAGCTTGCGGGCGCATAACTTCACACGCAACGAAATCCACCCGTGCCGATCGCAAGAGAATCACTCCCAGCCGGGCACAGTCTCCGCGCGTTCGAGCGTGCCTATTATAGTGGAGGACACCCGGGAGCGCAAAGACCCGCTTTCCCTCAGCTCACATGCTGCAAGTGGCACGATTCGCTCAAAAGACAGTGTTACCGAGAAATGCCCAGGGGCATTGTCCGTGGCTGCTGCTCACCCACACCCTATGCACGCGCGCGTGAAGACGCCTGCCGAACGCTCAACAGACGCAGCTCGGCGAGGGTGCTACGGCTGTTGCATTGTCGCTTGACTTGACTGAGGAGTGCCGCATCCCCCGATGCGGCACGGTGCGCCAGTAAGCAGGGCGCATCGGGGGATGCGCCCTGCTCGGACTATGCAACAGCCGTAGCGAGGGTGCGACGCCGCATTGCCTTGGAAGGACGATCCATGCTATAATGGTGCCGAAAGTGCGTGGTTGGGCGGCGAGAGGGCCTCGGCATCGCGTCCGAAGGATGGCGCGAGGCGCGGTCAGTACACAGAGAGCCGCTGACCTTGTCGCCCTATTCGCGTCACCGGAACGTGCATCGTCCGAGGAGAGGTAGACTGATGGGGAAACCAGTGCTCGTAGGGGTCGACTTGGGCGGGACCAGCTTCCTGACTGTGGTCACGAACACCAAAGGCAAGATCCTCAGCAAGAAAAAGTGCAAGACGCGCGTTGAGGAGGGAGCGGGTATCATCCTCGAGCGCATTGCAGACACCGTCCGCGAGGCGGTATCCAGCGCCGACGCCAGGCTGAAAAACGTTCGCGCGATGGGGATCGGTGTACCAGGCCCGCTGAACCCCGAGACGGGAGTGCTTTTACATGGTCCCAACCTGGGCCCAACCTGGAACAACACGCCCGTCGCAGCATACTTGAGCGAACGGCTGGGCTGCCCGGTCTACCTGGGCAACGATGTCAACGTGGGCGCAGTAGGCGAGCAGACGCTGGGCGCAGCCCGTGGGTACAAGGACGTGGTCACCATATTCGTAGGCACTGGGATTGGCGGCGGTCTGATCCTGAACGGCAAGCTGTACCGGGGCACACGCTACACGGCCGGAGAGATAGGGCACACTGTCCTGCTGGCCGACGGGCCGCTGTGTGGCTGTGGGAGGCGGGGCTGTGCTGAAGCATTGGCCAGCAGAACGGCGATAGAACGCGAGATCTGGGCGGGCATCGCAGCCGGCAGGCCAAGCGCGATCCCAGCGATCATGGCCGAGATGGGTCGCCAGGATATGAGTAGCAGCGTGCTCGCTGCCGCCCTGGAGCAAGGGGACGCACTGACCGAAGAAGTGATGTCCAAGGCGCAGTACTACATGGGGCTTTTGGTCGCCAGTGTCGTGAACCTGCTCGATCCGGAGGCCGTCGTCCTGGGCGGCGGGCTTGTCGAACGCCTCGGCGGGGACTATGTCGAACCGGTCCGCGAGGTCGCCGAGCAGTACTATATCAACCAGCAGGAACGAACCAAGATCCACATCGTCGAAGCCCAACTCAAAGACCAAGCAGGCGCACTGGGAGCTGCGATTATGGCGCGACAATCCTGGGAACGCGATCACGCACGCAAGAAATAACCTCATTTGACGTCCGGGTTCGGGCATGCTATAATAGCGACATCTATAGCAACCGCGTTGAGAAAAGTGGGCAGCCCCCACTTTTCTTGCTATAGGAGTGAGGACGCTCTAATACCTGTCCGGGAAAGACGTCCAGGTGTTTCTCTCAGGGGAGAGGCGTCTGGACGGCGCAAGGACAGGTTCTAGAAGTGTGGTTTGGGAACCATTAGGAGGATCGGTGAGTTGAAAAGCGAATTCGTAATGGCCATCAACCAGATATGCAGCGAGCGCAACCTGCCGCAAGAAGTGATCTTTGAGGCTATCGAGTCGGCACTGGTCTCGGCGTACAAGCGAAACTGTGGAAGTGGGCCAAACATCAAAGCGGCGATCGACTTTACGACTGGGACGCCCCACGTCTATGCAGAGCAGATCGTCGTCGAGAATGTGGAGGATGAACGCTTCGAGATCGCTTTGCGAGAAGCGCGCCGGATCGAGCCTGAGGCTCAGATCGGATCACTTGTGCGCACAGAGGTAACGCCCAAGTCGTTTGGCCGCATCGCAGCACAGACGGCCAAGCAGGTCATCCTGCAGCGAATCCGTGAGGCGGAGCGTGACGCGCTGTTCAGCAGCTACGCGGACCGTGAGGGCGAACTGATCAATGGCATGGTCGCCAACATCACGTCGCAGGCGATCACCTTGAATCTGGGACGGACCGAAGCCGCGATGCCCAGGAGCCAGCAGGTCCCTGGCGAGCGGTACCGCATTGGCCAGCGCATACGGGCGTATGTGATGGAGGTGCGGCGCACCAGCCGGGGTCCGCAGATCGTCGTCTCGCGCACGCACCGGCAGATGCTTCGCCGCCTTCTCGAACTGGAAGTGCCCGAGATCTTTAGTGGGACCGTAGAGATCAAGAGCATCGCCCGCGAGGCAGGGTCACGTTCCAAGGTTGCCGTCGCTGCCTTGCAGGACGGCGTCGATCCCGTCGGATCGTGCGTGGGCATCCGTGGTATGCGCATCCAGGCCATCGTCAACGAGTTGGGTGGCGAAAAGATCGACATCGTGGAATGGAGCGGGGACACCAGCACGTTTATTGGCAACGCGTTGAGCCCGGCCAAGGTCAGCTACGTGACACTGGGAAACCCCGACACAGACGGCAAGACCGCCACAGTTGTGGTTCCTGATGACCAGTTGTCTCTGGCCATCGGCAAAGGCGGACAGAACGCCCGCCTGGCTGCCAAGCTGATCGGCTGGCGCATTGACATCAAGGGCTCCAGTGAGGCCCAGACGGAAGCTCTCAAGCCGCGAGAACTGGCCGCCGCTGCACCCACCAGAGATAGAGACATCCTGGCCATGGCCGAGGCCATTCTGCTGGGCAAAGAACAGCCGCCCATCGAGCTGGAACTGGTACCCGAGGCTGCGTTGAGCGAGCTCATCGACGACGAGGGTGCAGAACCGGTCGGGGCTGCCGTGGAGCCAGCAACCTCGGTAGAGCTTGCCATGGAAGAGGCCGCCGAACCCGAGGCTTCCCCCATCCTGGCCACAGCGGAGGCCCTGCTCCAAGAACAGGAGCCCGCGCTGGCAGAAGCGATGGAGGACGAGGTGGCGTTTGAGCTGGAGGCAGAGGTCGCCGAAGAGATCGTCAAAGAGCTTGAGTTGGCTCAAGTGGAAGAGATGGCCATCGAGCCCGAGCCGGTCGAAGAGGCACCAGCAGCAACGCGTGAGCCCAGAAGGCCCAGGTATGAATATGTGAAAGACGAGCGCCTGGAGGCTCTGACCCAAACCGACAAGAAAACGGGCCGGGGAAAGCGCAGACAACTCGTCCGCGACGAAGAGAGCGGCGAGCTGATCGCCC
>JADHXD010000055.1 GCA_016783145.1 Anaerolineae bacterium | reverse complement strand
TTGGACCGCGTGGAGAGATGGGTCATCGGGTTGGGCTTGAGCTTTGTGATCGTCCCCATCGCCACCTTGCTGCTTGCCTACCTTCCCGGCCCACTGACACGGGTTCAGCTCCTGTGCACTGTGACAGGGCTCACGGGGCTGCCGCTCCTCTGGCCGACACGCAGGCACGCTTCAGAGAAATCCGCTGCCCTGGCCACCGGGGACGAGCTGGTCTTGACCTCGCCGTCACGGCGGCGTTGGCTGTGGCGCAACGGCGGCGCCTGGCTCCTGGCCGCGCTGCTGATCGGGAGTGTGCTGCGGCTTGCCAATCTGAACTACTCCCAGTTTCAGGGGGATGAAGCCACGGTGATGGTCCGCGCCGCCCGCGTGCTCGAGGGAGACAGCCAGATCCTCTTTCAGCACACCAAGGGACCGGCCGAACTGGCAGTGGTGATGGCCACCTGGCGTCTGGCCGGTGCTACCAACGAGTGGATGGCACGCCTGCCCTTTACCTGGGCCGGAATGCTCGGGTTGGCCGGCGTGTTCCTCTGTGGACAGCGATCCGGATACCCACAAGCTGGCGGCATTGCCGCACTCTTGCTGGCAGTCAACGGCTACTTTGTCGCCTTTGCGCGCATCGTGCAGTACCAGAGCCTGGTCTTCGCCTTGAGCACGCTGGGGCTTCTCTGCCTGCTCATCTACCACTCACGTGGGCATGGCCGGCTGGTGGGTGCTGGCGCGTTGCTCTTTGCCGGCGGGTTCCTGGGACACTATGACGCCGCGCTTGCCTTGCCTGCCGGCCTGTTCCTCATCGCCAGCCGGCTGGCAGCGGAGCGCCGCCGGTTTGGGCGCGCCCTCCTGCCCGTCCTCGGCGGCGGCCTGGTCGGTGCGGTCTCGATCGGGACCTTCTACGTGCCCTTCCTCCTCAGCCCCTACGTGGCGTTCACGTTCTCATACCTGTCAGGGCGCATGGGCAGCAGCCAACACGGGTACAACAACCTGGGCTCTCTGTTCAATCTGAGCGCAGTCTACAACCCGGTGGTTCTCCTGGCCGGGACGACACTGGCCCTGGCGGCATACGTCGCCTTGGCCTGGTCGAAATGGGGCCGTGTCGCCGCCGTCGCTTCCGTACTGCTGTTCACTGCGCTCTTGACCGGGCTCCTATGGCCAGAGCTTTGGCAGGCAGGCCAGCAGGACTGGGCCTGGGTCCCCGCGGTCCTTCTGGCAGTCGGCACGCTCCTTGCGCCAGGGATGACCGCCCGCACGCGCGCGCTGTGGATCTGGTTCAGCGTGCCAGCCACACTCTACCTCTTTTTCGTGGCTCGTCCGTGGACGCACATCCACACGGCTTTCCCCGCGTGGTCCGTGCTGAGCGGCGTCGGGGTCCTGGTCATCGGACAGTGGCTGGCGCGGCGGTCTGGGCCGGCGATGCGGGCCGCGTCCGCCCTGGGCGCGGCAGTCCTGGTCCTGTCCACAACCTATGCGTCGATGGTCTTTGTAGACCACACGCCTGAATACCAGCGTACCTTTCCCCAGTCGAGGCGCCCGCTGTTCTGGACGCCCTACGACCGAATGCCGACGATTGGCCTGTTCGGATTCCCATACCAGGCCGGCTGGAATGTCATCGGGGATATGATAGACAGAGGAGAGCTGACCGGAAGCTACAACAGCAACGAGGAGCCCGCGATCACCGACTACTACACGCGGCAGGCTTTGCGACTGGGACACGGCGAGATCGACGCCTACATCCTGGCCGAGGATGTCCAGGACGAGGTGAACATTCACTGGGAGCAGGTGCGAACCGGGTATCAACCGGCTCTGATCGTCACCGTCAGTGGCCAGCCAAAGCTGACCCTCTACCAGCGCAGTGGCGGTTCCCCACTCACCGTGGCTGCCGAGGGTTATTCCCGGCCGTTCGCGCCCAGCGTGACGCCCGACCAGGTCAGCCGGCCCGCCTTCCAGGAACCGCCAGAGATCAGGCTGGAGGACTATACGCCCCACCGGGCCGTACTGGGCGGCTCTGTCCAACTGCTTGGATACCGGATCGACACGGGGCGTGCTGTCCCAGGGGGCTACGTCGAGGTGACCCTGCTCTGGCAGGGACTGGAGCCTATGTCAGTCGACTATCACGTGTTCAACCATCTCTATGACGGAGACTCGATGCGCGGGCAGTTGGACGGGCAGCCGATGTCAGGCACCTATCCGACCTCTCGTTGGGAGCCGGGGGGGCTTGTGGCGGACACCTACCGCATCCCGATCGATGAACGTACACCCCCGGGGCCGGTGCCCCTCCTCGTTGGCATGTACGACTACTGGACCATGCAGCGCTTGAGCGTGCTGGACGAGAACGGCGCGGCAGTGAGCGACAGCATCCATCTCGGCGACGTCGTCGTGCGTCGATAGCCTCCCCGCTTGCCCGGTCACAGGACGACAAGGACGGCCCAAGAAAAAACCAGTGTGTCGCCCTCGCGCCCCACAACTCTGCGCGTCGCCTGCGTGCCGCAGACGGGGTGACACACTGGCTTGGTCGGATACTGAGCCCCGGGCCGGGTGACGGTCGAGGCTATTCGACCGGGGTCAGCCAGCCGTGCCTGTCCTCAAGCTCTCCGCTGGTGATCCCAAAGAACTGGATCTGCAGCTTTTCCGTGATCGGCCCGCGGTGCCCAGGACCGATCTGGACGCTGTCCACAGTGCGGATCGGCGTGATCTCGGCCGCCGTACCGGTGAAAAAGAGCTCGTCGGCCATATACATCCACTCACGAGCGATCATCTGCTCGCGCACCGTATACCCAAGGTCGGCGGCAAGCTGCATCGTGCACTGGCGGGTGATGCCCTCCAGGATCGACGCCCACAGCGGCGGGGTATGGATGGTGCCTCGGCTAACGAGAAAGAGGTTCTCACCGCTTCCCTCACTGACGTACCCATTGACGTCCAAGACGATCCCCTCGGCAAACCCTCGGTCGTGCGCCTCCATCTTGACGAACTGCGAGTTGACATACATGCCGCCGATCTTGGCCATCGCCGGGAACGTACCGGGCGCCATGCGTCGCCAACTGCTCACGCCCACATCCACGCCCTGCTCGATCGCCTCCGGCCCCAGATAGGCCCCCCACTCCATCGTCAGGAGCACGACCTCAACCGAACACTTGCGCGGCTCGACGCCGAGCGCTCCAGTCCCGCGATACACCAGCGGCCGGATGTAGCACGCCTTGTGCCCGTTCACCCGGATTAGCTTCAGGATCGCAGCCTTGATCTCCTCGGGCGAGTAAGGCACCTCCATGCGAAAGACCTTGCACGAGTTGAACAGCCTTTTGATGTGCTCATCGAGGCAAAAGACCGCCGTGCCATCGGTCGTATCGTAGGCACGAATGCCCTCAAAAACGCTCGAACCATAGTGAAGCACGTGAGAGCTCACGTGGACGGTCGCATCATCCCAGGGGACAAGCTCTCCGTTGAACCACACCTTGGCGCCGAATGGACTTGGACTGCTCATGTTCACTCTCCTCTTCTTCGGACCCTGCTACCAGAGTTCGCACCGACTGGTGCTCGCCACAGCGAATGCGCAGGCGGGCGCGGTTCGCAGCAGGTCTGGGCGTGAGATGGTTTGCGCGGCTGGGTTCAGCGCCCCACCGGGGGCCGCACAGGCCGCCGGCTTTCGGGCATAGAGCGTGTCCCTCCCGGTGACAGAAGGCACACTGCGCAAACCCGCCTCGATTGTACACCGGACTCTACGGGCGGTCAACTCGCCGGACCGCCTGCCTACGAGATGCGCTCCACGACTGCCTCGCCCATCTCGCGAGTGCCGACCAGCGTCCCCCCCACTTGCATGATGTCCCTGGTGCGATACCCCGCTGCTAACGTGGCAGCCACAGCGGCCTCTACCGCATTCGCTTCCGCTTCCAGCTCCAGCGAATAGCGAAGCAGCATTGCCGCGCTGAGGATGGTCGCCAGTGGATTGACCAGGTTCAGGCCAGTGTACTTGGGCGCTGAGCCGTGAATGGGCTCGAACAGCCCGGGCTTCTGTGCGCCAATCGCCCCGGAAGGCAGCATCCCCATCGAACCGGCGATCATCGAGGCCTCATCGGTCAGGATATCGCCAAACATGTTGCCGGTGACGACGACATCGAACACGCTCGGATAGCGCACCAGGCGCATCGCTGCGATGTCGACATACATGCTGTCAAACTCCACGTCAGGATAGTCCTGCGCCACCCGCGTCGCCGTCTCGCGCCACAGCCGAGAGCTCTCCAACACGTTGGCCTTTTCCACCGAGGTCACTTTCCTGCGGCGCTTGCGCGCCAGCTCGAACGCCAGGCGCACCACGCGCTCCACCTCTGGCACGCTGTAGAACATCGTGTCGTAGGCACCCTCGACACCGTCCACAGTCCTTCGGCCTCGTTCGCCAAAGTAGATCCCTCCGGTCAGCTCACGAACCACGAGCAGGTCCACGTCAGCGATGACTTCGGGCTTGATGGTTGAAGCGTGAAGCAGCTCCTGGTACAGCTTGACGGGGCGCAGATTGGCAAAGACCCCCATCGCCTTTCGCAGACCCAGAAGCCCTTGCTCTGGGCGGACAGAAGCTGTCGGGTCATCGTACTTGGGATCGCCCACCGCTGCCAACATGACCGCGTCGCTGTGCGTACACAGCTCCAGCGTCTCACCGGGGAGTGGGAGGCCGGTCGCATCGATCGCCGCCCCGCCGATCAGCCCCTCCGTGAACGTGAATTCGTGCCCATACCGGGCCGCGACCGCTCTGAGCGCCTTGAGCGCTTCGTCCATCACTTCCGGGCCGATTCCATCCCCAGGTAACACCGCGATATTCGCCTGCAAAGTTCTCCTCCTGTTCACTGCAAACATTTAGAATGTAGGGGTCCTCTACAACTGCTACGTACTCACCAGCTAGCCAAGGCCCAGCTTCTGCCGCGTGTAGGGGATCAGCCCTCCGGCATCGATGATGCTCATCAAGAAGGAAGGATACGGTTCGGCGCTAAAGGACTCGCCGGTATCCAGGTTCACGATCGTGCCCCGTGCCAGGTCCACCTCTAGAACCTGCCCAGCCTCGGTGCGTGCCACCGCATCAGGGCACTCCAGGATAGGCAGCCCGATGTTGATCGCATTGCGGAAAAAGATGCGCGCAAAGCTCTCTGCGACCACGCAGCTCACCCCGGCCCCCTTGATCGCCAGCGGCGCATGCTCCCGTGAAGAGCCGCAGCCAAAGTTCGCCCCCCCAACGATGATATCGCCCGCTTGCACTCGGCCCGCGAACCCGGCATCGATGTCTTCCATACAGTGCGCCGCCAGCTCCTCTGGCAGCGAGACGTTCAGGTAGCGAGCCGGGATGATGGCATCGGTATCGATGTTATCCCCGTACTTCCAGACGCGTCCACGCAGTGGGTCTGCCATTAGCTCATCACCTCCTCAGGCCCTGCAATCCGGCCCAGAACGGCACTGGCCGCAGCTACCGCTGGTCCCGATAGGTACAGCTCGCTCTCAGGATGGCCCATCCGGCCCACAAAGTTGCGGTTCGTCGTGGACACGCACCGTTCGCCAGCGGCCAACACGCCCATGTACCCACCCAGGCACGGCCCGCACGTCGGCGTGCTGAACACAGCACCAGCTTCCACGAACAGCTCTGCAAGGCCCTCACGTACGGCCCGCAGAAAGATCTCTTGCGTCCCCGGAATGACGATGCATCGCGCGTGTGGATGCACCTTGCGTCCGCGCAGGATCCCTGCAGCTACGACCAGGTCATCCCAGCGTCCATTGGTACACGAGCCGATCACCGCCTGATCGATGGGAACCTGTCCCACCTGGCTGATCGGCCGCGCGTTGCTCGGAAGGTGGGGAAAGGCGACCTGTGGTTCGATCTCTGAGACATCGATCTCGACCACCCGTGAATAGATAGCATCCGGGTCTGCGTCATACACCGTGTAAGGACGGGTTGCGCGCGGCTCAAGGTAGGCTCGAGTGACCTCATCTACGGCAAAGAGACCCGCCTTTCCGCCAGCCTCGATGGCCATGTTGGACATGGTGAACCGTCCAGACATGGGCAGGTCGGCGATAGCAGGCCCGGCAAACTCGATCGCCTGGTACCGCGCTCCATCGACCCCGATCAGGCCGATTGTGTACAGGATCAGGTCCTTGCCGCCGACCCACTGCTGGAACCGGCCGTGGTACAGGACACGAATCGTCTCCGGAACCTTCATCCAGATGCTGCCCGTGGCCATGGCCACGGCAATGTCTGTCGATCCCATGCCCGTGGCGAATGCGCCCACCGCCCCGTAGGTGCAGGTGTGCGAGTCGGCGCCCACCAACACATCTCCGGGAAGGACCAGCCCCTGGTCGGGAACGAGCACGTGCTCGATCCCCATACGCCCCACCTCAAAGTAGTTCCGCACGTTTTGCGCGTGTGCAAACTCGCGCAGCGCGCGGCACTGCTCTGCAGCCTTGATGTCCTTGTTTGGCGCAAAGTGGTCGGGCACCAGCACGACCTTTTCCGGATCGAACACCCTGTCCACGCCGATCCGCTCGAACTCGCGGATCGAGATCGGCGCAGTGATGTCGTTTGCCAGGACCATATCGACCTGCACCTCGACAAGCCGGCCCGGAGAGACCTCTCCACCGGTGTGCGCGGACAGTATCTTTTCAGCGATAGTTTGACCCATCGATCGTCCTACTCCTTCTGTCGTGGAGCGCCCCAACCTGGGAATTCGCTCTGCTGCTCGGATCCAAGCTGTGCCTGCATCTCTTCCAGGGACCGTTTCACCTCCTGGGTCACATCCCCGCGGTGGCTCCTGTCAGACCGGGCAGCCAGCAAACGATTGAGCGCAAACAGATAGGCTCTGGCCGCGGCAACCACCGTATCCGTGTCCGATCCCCGCCCCATGAACACGGTACGCCTGTCGCCGTTCCCATTTGGCGTGGCGTCTCGGATGCGGACCGTGACCTTGGCCATCGCGTCCATTCCCTCGGTGATCGCCTGGATCGAGAACTCGACCAGCTCGTTGGGGACCTGTGCGATCTTGTCGATGGCCTCGTATGCCGCATCCACTGGCCCGTTGCCCATGGCAGCCTCACACACGATGCGGTCGTCTGGACCGCGCAGGCACACGGACGCTGTCGGGATACCCGCTGTGCCGCACATCACCTGCATCTTTTCCAGCTCGTACGTCTCCTCAAAGAACACCAGCGACTCTCCGGCCACAATGCTCTCCAGATCCCGCACGCCGACCGTTTTCTTTTTGTCCGCGACCTCCAGAAAGCGCTGGTAGATAACGTCAAACTGCCCGTCCTCTATGTGGTACCCCAGCTCTTCCAGACGATGCCGCAGCCCGTGCCGTCCCGACCTAGCCGACAGCACGATTTCCGACTCGGGCACGCCGATATCCGCGGGATCGATGATCTCGTAGGTTGTGCGGTCCTTGAGCACACCGTCTTGATGGATGCCTGAAGAGTGCGCAAACGCGTTGCGCCCGACGATGGCCTTGTTCGGCTGGACAAAGATCCCCGTCAGATCGGACACCATGCGGCTTGCCGGGTAGATCAGCTTGGTATTGATGTGCGTTTCCACCTTGAAAAAGTCTTTGCGGGTCTTGAGGCTCATCACCACCTCTTCCAACGAGGCGTTCCCCGCCCTCTCCCCCAGACCATTGATCGTGCATTCGACTTGCCGAGCGCCATTCACCACCGCCACCAGGGTGTTCGCCGTGGCCATGCCCAGGTCGTTGTGGCAGTGCACCGCGACCGTCGCTTTGTCCACGTTGGGCACATTGTTCATGATCGCGGCGATCAGCGCCCCCCACTCGGTGGGGAACGTATATCCCGTCGTGTCCGGGATGTTCACCACGGTCGCTCCAGCATCGATCACAGCCTCCAGGACGCGGTACAGGTATTCCGGGTCGGCTCTGCCGGCATCCTCGACATAGTACTGCACGTCGTCTACATAGCGTCTGGCCCGCCGCACGGACCTCACCCCGATCTCCAGGGCTTCATCGCGACTCATCCTGAGCTTGTACTTGAGGTGAACATCGGAGACACCCAGCCCAGTATGGATTCGAGGGCGGGCCGCCGTCTTGAGCGCTGCTGCCGCCACGTCGATGTCTTCGTCGCGCGCACGCGTCAACCCACAGATCACGCATCCCCGTATTTCATCCGAAATGCGCTGCACGGACTGAAAGTCGCCGGGTGAGGAGATGGGAAAGCCGGCCTCGATCACGTCGACTCCCATATCCTCAAGCACGTGGGCGATCTCTAGCTTTTCCTTGGTCGTGAGCGCTGCCCCAGGGGACTGCTCTCCATCACGCAAGGTCGTGTCAAACACGATAACGCTGTCTTGGAACCCAACCCCACTCTCGTCCATCTGGCCCTCCTTTGCCGAGTGGATACGCACCTGAACTCGCCGCTTCAGCCGCCCGGTCGCAGCGCACGAACGGCGGCGCCTGCTCGCCACATCTCCGACTCGCGCATCGCGCGCAGTTCCTGCTCTAGCCGCTCCTTGTAGTCGGAAGCGCTGTTGGCCTCAAGCACAATGCGCGTCTCCTCGCCAGAGATCACGCTCTGGTAGAGCTCGTCAAAGACCGGCTCCACCGCTTCCCGGAACTTGTGACGCCAGTCCAATGCGCCTCTCTGTGCCGTTGTGCTACAGTTCGCGTACATCCAATCCATGCCGTTCTGATCGACCAGGCGAATCAGGCTCTGCGTCAATTCTTCCACGGTCTCGTTGAACGCTTCGCTGGGCGTGTGGCCGTTCTTTCGAAGGAGGTTGTACTGCGCCTCCATAACGCCCGCAAGAGCCCCCATCAATACCCCTCTCTCCCCGGTCAGGTCGCTGTGCACTTCCTTGGCAAACGTGGTGGGGAAAAGATAGCCCGAGCCGATCGCGATACCTGTGGCGATCGCTCGCGTCGCGGCACGACCCGTATAGTCCTGCTGCACAGCATAGCTGCCGTTGATGCCGCTGCCGGCGAGGTAGTTCGCACGCACGCTCGTCCCCGATCCCTTGGGCGCGACCAAAATCACGTCGACGTACTCGGGCGGCACAATACCTGTCTGATCGCTGTATACCACGGAAAATCCGTGAGAAAAGTAGAGCGCATCCCCCTCTTTCAGGCAAGCCTTGACCTTGGGCCAGAGAAGCATCTGTCCAGCATCGGATACAAGGTACTGGGTGATCGTTGCACGCCTCACGGCCTCCTCAAAGGGGAAAAGCGTTTCCCCAGGGACCCATCCATCTTTCTTGGCCTTCTCCCAGGAGCGCACCCGGTCCGGATCTCCACCCACGATAACCGAGATGCCATTGTCACGCATGTTCAGAGCTTGAGCCGGGCCCTGCACACCGTATCCAAGGACGGCAACCACTTCGTCCTTGAGTACCTGCCGCGCCTTCTCCAAGGGAAACTCTTCCCGGGTGACCACCTCTTCCACCACACCCCCAAAATCGATTCTCGCCATCTTTCTCCACCTCTCCTGTCACTGTGTTTGCCGGTTCCGGCACTACGCGCCCACACATCCGCAGCGTGCGCACACTCCTACTTGCCATTGCCTCCCCGCAGCATCGCCACACGGCCCGTACGGGCCAGCTCCTTGATGCCATAGGGTCGCAACAGATTCACGAACGCATCCAGCTTGTCCTCCGTGCCCGTGATCTCGATCGTCATCGAAGTAGCCGCGACATCGATAACCTGAGCACCGAAAATGTCGACCAACTGGATCACGCCAGAGCGCGTCTCCATAGTGGCTGAAACCTTGATCAGGGCCAGCTCCCGATGTACGGCGCGGTCGGGCGTGACGTCTTCGACCACCTTGGTCACCTCGATCAGTTTGCGGAACTGCTTGACCACCTGCTCCGCCTGCTCCTCGTTGTCACAGTCGACGACGAGCGTCATTCGCGAGATGCCCTGCGTTTCACTGTGGCCGACGGTCAGGCTCTCGATATTGAAATTGCGGCAGCGGAACAGGCTGGACACCCGATCCAAGACGCCTGGATTGTCCTCCATCAGCGCGATCAATGTCCGTTTCATTCCACACCCTCACCTTCTAACGGGCGACGCAGCATCGTTGATATTGAGGCGCCGGCTGGCACCATCGGATATACGTTCTCTTCCCCTTCCACGTGAAAGTCTATCAGCACCGGTCCATCGATCTCGCGGGCTCGCCGCAAGGCAGGGACTACGTCCTCTTTCTTGGTAACACGCAGGGCCGCAATGCCGTACGCGTCGCCCAGCTTCACATAGTCCGGCCCTGTGATGGGCGTGCCTGAATATCGCTTGCCAAAGAACATCTGCTGCCACTGGCGAACCATCCCCAGGTAGCTGTTGTTGATGATCGCTATCTTGAGTGGCAGCTTTTCCTGGACGACGGTTGCCAGTTCCTGGATGTTCATCTGGATGCCGCCGTCGCCGACGGTCACCCAGACCTCCTCGTTGGGACACCCGATCTGGACGCCGACCGCGGCAGGCAGGGCAAAGCCCATCGTGCCCAGCCCTCCCGAGGTGACCAACCCCCGGCTCTTGGTGTGCAAAAAGTACTGCGCTTCCCACATCTGGTTCTGGCCCACATCGCTCACCATGAGCGCATTGCCGCTGGTGGCGTGCCATATCTGGCGCATAACGTACGGCGGCAGCAAGACATCGGTCTCGCGATTGAGAATGTCGCGGTCCTCCGAGTCCTGGCGCCACTCGTTCACCTGTGTCAGCCACTCCTGGTGATCGGTCTCCTGGATCTTGCGGTTCAGCGAGTTGAGCACGTGATAGACATCGCCGACCACCGGTACGTCCACTGGCACGTTCTTTCCTATCTCGGCCGGATCCACGTCGATGTGGATAACCTTGGCGTGAGGAGCAAAAGTCCTCAGGCTCCCCGTGACCCGGTCAGAGAAGCGCATGCCGATCGCAATGAGGAGGTCTGCGTTCTGCACGGCGTGATTCGCATACGCCTCGCCATGCATGCCCGACATCCCGAGGCAGAGCGGATGCGTGCGCGGAAAGGAACCGATCCCGAGCAGCGTGGTGATCACTGGGATCTTGGCCTTCTCGGCCAGCTCTCTGAGCTGTTCGCTCGCGTTCGCCAGGATCACTCCGTGACCAGAAAGGATCACCGGGCGCTCTGCCTCGTTGATCAGCTTGGCGGCCTGCTTGATCTGCCCCTCGTGCCCGTAGACTGTGGGCTTGAATCCTGGCAGATCGACTGTCTCTGGATACTCGAACTCGATCTCGGCCTGCTGCACGTCCTTTGCGATATCAACGAGCACCGGTCCTGGCCGTCCAGTGCGAGCGATGTGAAACGCCTCCTTCATCACCCTTGGCAGCTCGCGCACGTCCGTCACCAGGTAGTTGTGCTTGGTGATGGGCAGTGTGATGCCGGTTACGTCTACCTCCTGGAAGGCATCCTTGCCAATGTATGCAGTGGGTACCTGTCCGGTGATGGCTACGATCGGTGAGGAATCCAGATAGGCCGTAGCGATGCCAGTAACGAGGTTGGTCGCGCCAGGGCCAGAAGTGGCAAAGCAGACCCCTACCTTGCCCGTGGCCCGGGCATACCCATCCGCAGCGTGGGCGGCTGCCTGCTCGTGACGGACCAGAACGTGACGCAGCGAATAGTCGGGTAGCGCATCGTAGAGGTTGATCACCGCACCGCCCGGGTAGCCAAAGACAACCTCCACCCCCTCCCGAACCAGACTTGCACAAACAATGTGTGCTCCATTCGCCTTCATACACCTTCTCCTTCTAGCTCTCCCGTCGGCCTGGTGACGTGCGCCATCCTACTCGGCAAAGACTGCTCCAGTGTTAGCCGAGGTGACCAGCCCCGCGTAGCGCCTCAGGTAGCCTCTCTCGACCGGGCAGCTCCACTCGGGCAGCGCTTCCAGTCGGCGCTGAACCTCGGCAGGCTCCACCAGCAGGTCGAGCGCCCGGTTCGGGATATCGATCCGCACCAGGTCACCGTCCTCGATTGCCGCGATCGGGCCGCGCGCCGCCGCTTCCGGCGATATGTGGCCGATCGCGATGCCCCGCGTGGCGCCCGAGAAACGTCCGTCTGTCAGCAAGGCCACCTCACCGTCCATTCCCATCCCAGACAACACAGACGTCGGGGTCAGCATCTCTCGCATGCCAGGGCCGCCTCGGGGCCCCTCGTAGCGGATGACGATCACGTCGCCCTTTGCGAACGCACGGTTCAGGATCGCCTTTGTGGCTGCGTCCTCAGAATCAAAGACGCGCGCCCGGCCCTCATAGACCCGTTTCTCCTTGGGCACCGCTGCCGTCTTGATCACCGCCCCATCCGGCGCCAGGTTACCAAAGAGGATCGCCAGCCCTCCGCTTGCGGAATACGGCTCTTCGGGAGAGCGAATGACCTCACGGTCTTCCAGCCGCGCATTGGCCAGATTCTCACCTAGCGAACGCCCTGTGACCGTGATCGCGTCCGTGTTCAGCAGCCCGATGCGTGCCAGCTCTTGCATGACTGCCTGGATACCTCCCGCACGGTCCAGGTCTTCGATGTGATGCCCCCCTGCAACCGGGCTCATTCGGCACAGGTGCGGCGTGCGTCCGCTGATGGCGTTCAGCTCCGTCAACGGAATGTCGAGCCCAGCCTCATGCGCGATGGCGATCATGTGCAGGACCGTGTTGGTTGAGCCGCCCAGGGCCATATCGACGGCAAAAGCATTGTAGAACGCGTCGCGGGTGAGGATATCCAACGGCTTGATGTCGCGCGACAGCAAGGTCATCACCTGCCTGCCAGCGTCCTTGGCTAACTGTATGCGCCGGGATTCGACCGCCGGAATGGTGCCGTGCCCGGGCAGTCCCAGCCCCAGCGCCTCGGTGAGGCAGTTCATCGTGTTGGCGGTAAACATCCCCGAGCAGGAGCCGCATCCAGGACAGGCCCTCGTCTCCAGCTCTGTCAGTTCCTCCGCGGTCATCGTCCCGGCCACCACGCTGCCCACACCCATAAACACCGTATTCAGGTCCGCTACTTCCCCTCGCCATCGCCCGGTAAGCATCGGACCGCCGCTGACCACCATCGTCGGGACGTTCACGCGAGCGGCTGCCATCAACATCCCCGGGACGATCTTGTCACAGTTTGAGATGAGGACCATTGCGTCAAAAGCGTGGCCCTGGACCACCGTCTCCACAGAGTCGGCGACCAGTTCTCTGCTGGCGAGAGAGTACTTCATTCCCGCGTGGTTCATCGCGATGCCGTCGCACACACCTATCGTGCCCACCTCGAACGGCGTGCCCCCACCGGATCGGATGCCGGCCTTGACTGCGTCGGCGATCTGGCGCAGGTGAATGTGTCCGGGAATGACTTCACTATACGAATTCACTACCCCAACAAATGGCTGGTCGATCTCCCACCCGGTGTACCCCAGCGCCCGCAACAAGGAACGATGTGGCGCGCGTTCTATGCCCGTCTTCACCGCATCACTTCTCATCCTCTGCTCCTCTTCTATGACCTGATAAACAGAGACGCCCTTGACCGCACGACCCGTGCGTCTTCAGTGACAAGGGCGTCATCGCACCGCGTTCACTTTTCTGAACCCCAACGCGCATAAAAAAAGCCTCCCGATTGGGAGGCTTTCCTATCTGTCTACCTCTGTGCTATGCTTCTGCTCTCCCAAGCGCGAAATCCTCCTCAAGTAGGAGGCTAACCAAGACCAGAACAATAAGCGAGAGAGCAGAAAATATGGTCACAACCCATTCTCCACAGAGTTTCGTCTAGTGTACCACACTCTGGTGCACTTGTCAAATCAGATCCGGTTCGGCAATTCGATGACCCTGATCTCCCCGACCAGTGCATCGAGCAAGAGCATCCGGTTGCGCAGCAGTTCTCCCACGCCGAGAATGACCTTGATGGCCTCGTGTACCTGCCAGGCAGCGACCATCATCGGCGATGCCGGAGGAGTCCCCAACCCCACCTCGGCCCCCTGCTCTGGTACAGGCCCATCGCCATAGAGCGCTCTCAGGCCGGCGTCGCCGGGCAGGATCGTCATCACCTGGCCCATCCAACCGGCGATAGCACCGTGCACCATGGGCACGCCTACCTGGGCCGCGACCTCCTGGAGAACGAGGCGAGAGGGCAGTCGATCGAGCGCATCAATCACCACGTCCACGTCGGAGAGCAGCTGCGGCAGATTCTCGCGCGTGGCCCGGTATGGGTGACAGACTACCTCGATCCCGCGGTTGACCTGAGACACGCGTTCACTCGCCACTTGAGCCTTGGACTCTCCCAAGTTCCGTTCACTGCTCAGTAGCTGCCGGTTGAGATTGTGATCGCAAAAGATATCGCCGTCAGCGATCACCAGCCGACCCACGCCCATGCGCGCCAGCCCCTCGCAGATATAGCCGCCCAGGCCCCCCAGGCCAATGACCGCCGCGCTGGAACGCAGGAGGGCAAGTTGTCCCTCCACCCCCACGGTCCCTGCATTACGCAGGTAGCGCCGAGGCATGATACCGTGCTCAAGCACGGCAATCTCGGCTTCACGGCGGGATAGACCGTGCTCTGCGCGCAGGATGTCGAGGTGTTCGAGGTCGACAACACGGGTCCCCTGAACAGCCTCCACGTAGGGTCCCACTGCCTCAACCAGCGAACTCATCGGTTCACCGGCCCTTCTTTTCCGGGGCGAGAGGCTTGATGCCATCGTAAACGCGCCCGCGCCCCAAGACGCGCAAGATCATCTCCGGAGGCCGGCTGAGCCTTGCACCCAACTCAACCGGAGTCAGGGGACCGTTTCCATTGGCCAGGAACACTCGAAAGACCGCGGTGGTCAATGGCGTCGACTCCAGGACATAGTCGTGCTGTGTACTGCAATGCTTGCGCAGCGCATGCCACAGGCCATCCACCGTCTGGACCTCAGCCGTCTCCGGATCGATCCAGTCTACAGTCTCCGATCCCAGGTGCGACGTATACACCTCACGGCACGCCTTGCACAGATGCTGGTGCAAGTAGACCCGCAGGTCGCGGCTGTTCTCATCCCACCAGCCAAAGTCAATGTGTAACTTGGTATCCAGTGTCGGCTTGACCCAACGAGCCATCGATACTCACCTCGCAAACTAGTTTGTCGGCCGCGGCAGCGCTTGTGCAGGGCACCGCCGTCCGGCCGGCAGTCATCAGCGGACGTCAGAGTGTCCTTGGTAAACCCAGTACCCGTCACCGGTGGTCACAAACTCCGGCAGCTCAAACAGCTTGGCGAACACGGGCCCTGGAGGGCATCGCCTAACGACGTTCACTGCATTGTACAGGGTCTTGGCGTGCACCCTCACACTGGGACTGAGCTTGCCCAACTCCAGAAAGGTCGCGGTCACCAGTTCACCCAGTGAGCGCTCCCTCGTCTGCTCCTGTGACCACAGCTCATCGACCGTCGCTCGGTCCGCTTCGCCCAGCAAAAAGAGCTCATCATATTCGCACGAGATAGGGCGCTTCTGCATCTGCAGCCCTAGTTCACCGTCTGCGTCCCGATAGACGACTCGCACCCACTCACGCTGCATCCGGCGTGGGATCAGTTCGATCACCACCCGATGGAGATCATCTGTGCGCTCCAGCCGGATATGCGCGCCCACAGGCACTTGATTTGCCTCGTACCATTCTGCCAACCCATAGACAAAGCGCTCTCTGTGGGCGACCCAGCCAGGGAACTGCTTGCGGTTGGCGCGATCCACAAACGTGATCTGCGTGCGCTGACTCGGGGTACCCGCGGGAAAAAAGGCCCGGGTTTGGGCGGTGAGAGGCAACGTGCCGCAGCGCCAGTGGGGATACTTTAGCACCAGGCTCAACAAAGTGGCACTGGCCGCCTTGGGAGGCGCGATCAGAGCCGAAGCCTCATCATCTATCTCGCGCTCCAACTGCAGATGCACCACATCCAGGGCCGTCCGGTTGTACGAGATCGGGTCATAGTGCAGCCGCGAGGGAGGATGAACCACCTCTTCTGGTATGCGCCGCCGCAATCCCCAAACGACCTGGTTCGCATCGCCCACATCCTGAAACCGGTCATCCCGTGACATCGCATAGTTCAGGGAAAACACCTGAACAGACTCCGGGATCTCATCTGGCAGGTCCAGCTCTCTGAGCAACTCGGTCGGTGGCAGAGGCTTGCCGTGCAAATCCAACATGGCCTCGGCGATGTTCAGGAGCCCAACATGCACATCCGCCAGCATGTCCTTGAGAAGCCACCGACCACGCGAGTAGACAAACCCAAGGTCCGACCGCAGGCGGTCCTCAAGCTTGGCCGCGATGAGGTCGCCATAACGGTCGTACAGAGCATCCGGCGAAGGCTCAAAGGAATCCAACCACGGCTCCTCTGTAGAGAAGGACAGATTGTGTGGCGCACTAAGCTCGGCTGCGAACTGACGCACACTCGCTCCATCACCATCCTCAAGTTGCACAGCGATCACCTTGAAACGGTCATACTCTGGATTGTGGCCTTCTCGCTGGTCCACCACTGTTCCCACAGCAAAGTCTAGGTGCGGGAATACCACCTTGTCCCCCACAGCATAGGTGCCATTCGGGCGGTAGACCGTCCCCATGGACAATCGCCGACGAACCAAGTTCCCCTCACGCTCACAGTAGGTCCTGATCAGCGATCGGGCCAGCTCCGGACCAGTCAGAGCGTGCTCTGACTCCATAAACAGGGCACCGATATCCTGTACATCTTGATCGGTGATGGCTAACTCTTCTCGCCAAAATGCTTCGGTGTGGATCTTGCGCTTGTTCACAACAGAGTCCTCCAATGTCAGAATGCGGCCTTGCACTTGCGAACAACCATGCTATAATACAGAAGAATGATCAAGGAGGAAACCATGACCCCATCGTCCCACGCCCGGTGGGCCGGGCTGTCCATCGCAGCAACCGTATCGGGAATGCTGAACGCGCAGGTTCTGAGATCCAAGCTCGAAGAGGCCGGCATCCCGGCCGTGCTGGACTATGAAAGCGCGGGGCTTCTCTACGGCATCACAGCGAGTGGTCTCGCACTAGGCCAGGTGCACATCCTGGTCGGCGACGACGACCTTGAGGAAGCGAAGCGCATCCTGAACACTCCCCCACCTCCGGGGTGGGACGCTGAAGCCACAGCTTCTTCCCTCGACCCTTCGTAACTAGTCATCCAAGAGCAGACCCGAAACCCACCCTCTGTGCTCTGCCACCCGCAGCCTGGAAGGCGGGTTTCGGGTCGCTCCTACTCACAGGTCCTGCCTAGTCTGCGTCCGGCAGCTCGCTGTCTTCCGTCAGCAGATCCAGATCGTCCAGGTCCTCGCCCTCCAGCCCATCGCCGTCCTCATCGTCGTCGTCATCATCATCGGGGTCGAGCCCACCCAGGCTCAGGATGTGCTCCTCGAGCTCCTCCTCAAGACCTTCCGTGCTCAGATCGAGATCCTCGAGATCCAGCGCCTCTCCGGCGCCCAGTTCCGTCTCCAGGACTGCCGCCAGACTCTCCTGCGTCCCCAGTTCGGGAAGCGCCTCCGCCTGGGATTTCCAAAAGCCCGTACCTGCCGGGATCAGCTTGCCGATGATCACGTTCTCCTTCAGGCCCCTCAGTTCATCCCGCTTTCCCTCGATCGCAGCTCCTGCCAACACACGAATCGTGTGCTGGAACGAAGCTGCCGACAAAAAGCTATCGGTGCTCAGAGCAGCCTTGGTCACTCCCAGCAAAATGGGCTTGGCCGAGGCCGGGGTCCCGCCTTCGCTGACTACCCGGCTGTTGATCTCTGTGAAGGTGCGGCGGTCCACCAGGTCACCTGGCAAGAGCTCTGTGTCTCCGCAGCGCATCACCTGCACCCTGGAGAGCATCTTGCTGATGATGACCTCAAAGTGCTTGTCATGGATAGTGACTCCCTGAGAACGATAGACCTTTTGCACTTCCTGCAGCATGTAAAGCTGAGTGGCCTCGCGCCCCAGGACAGACAGGATCGTGTGCGGGTTCTTGGAGCCCTCGGTGATCTGGTCTCCAGCCTCGACGACCCGGCCTTCTGACACCAGCAGGCGAGCTGAAGATGGGATCTCGTACTCGCGCTCTTCGCGCTCGTCGTAGACGATCGTGACCGCATCCTCGCCGCGAACGATCCGCCCTCCCGTCTTGACCACGATCTCCTTGTCACCCCGGGTAGCGATCACCTCGCCGCTCTTTGCGTCCTCCTGCTCCTCTTCCAGAATCAGCTTCCACCCGCGCTTCAACGGGTACTCATCGCGCACCAGCCGGCTGTTGATCAGCTTGACTGTGCGGATGCCATCGTCGCTCCGGCGGACCTCCACGTGTCCACTGATATCCGCCATGATCGCTTCGCCCTTGGGATGCTTGCGCGCTTCGAGCAGTTCTTCCACGCGCGGCAGACCGTGGGTGATGTCCCCTCCGTGCGCGATACCCCCCGTGTGGAACGTGCGCAGCGTCAACTGCGTGCCCGGCTCACCGATCGACTGCGCGGCGACGATACCCACGGCAGAGCCGAGCTGCACCAGTTCTCCCCTCCCCAGGTCGAGCCCGTAACACTTTTGACACAACCCCAGGCCCAACTGGCAGGTAAAGGGAGACCGGATAAAGGCCTCTTGCACGCCCGCCTCCTCAATGCGGGTCACCGCCTCTGCATCCAGCAGGTGACCTCGCTCAAGCAGCACCTCGCCCGTCCTCGGGTCGATCACCGGGCCTGCGAGTGGGCGTCCCACGATGCGCTCCCCCAACTGCGGCAGGTTCGGATCGAACGCGTTGTCGCTCGCGCGGATCCAGAGACCCGCACGGGTGCCGCAGTCCTCGGCGTTGATGATCATATCCTGGGCCACGTCCACCAGGCGGCGGGTCAGGTAGCCGGCATCCGCCGTGCGCAGCGCGGTATCCGCCAACCCCTTGCGCGCCCCGTGGGTCGAGATAAAGTACTCCAAGGCCGTCAGCCCTTCGCGGAAGCTCGAACGAATGGGCAGGGCGATGATCCGCCCCGATGGGTCGGCCATCAACCCGCGCATGCCAGCCAACTGCGCGATCGGCACAAACCCACCTTTCGTCGACCCCGAGCGCGCCATCACGTACACAGGTCCCTCCGGGTCCATCGCTTCGTGCACGGCTTCCGACACCGCATCCCTGGCGTCCGTCCACAGCTCGATGGTCCGCGTGTACTGCTCATCCTCTGTCAGCAGTCCACGGCGATACTGCCGTTCGACCTCACTGACCTGCTCTGACGTGTCCGCCAGGATCGTCTCCTTTTCATCCGGAACGGTCAAGTCACTCACGGCGATGCTTGCCCCCGACCGGGTGGCGTACAGGAAGCCGATATCCTTGATCCCATCCGCCAGATCAGCGGTCTCCTGTTGGCCCAGCGTGTGATACGCCAGGGCAATCAGTTCCTTCAGAGAGCTCTTGTCCTGGACCTCGTTGACAAAGCGCAGGGGCTCGGGCAGGATCTCGTTGAACAGCGCGCGTCCCACAGTGGTGTCGATGGGACCACCGACGCTGTCGGCCATGTCTTGCGTCCAGCTCAGCAGCTTGATTCGGGCATGGATGTTCGCCTTGCCCAGGTCGTAGGCCAGGGACACTTCGTCCATCGTGGCGAACGCCATTCCCTCGCCCTTCATCCCATCGCGGGCCATGGTCAGGTAGTAGCAGCCCAGCACCATGTCCTTCTGCGGGCCAACAATGGGCTCGCCATCCGCGGGCTTGAGCAGGTTGCGCGTGGAGAGCATCAGCTCGCGCGCCTCCTGGACGGCCCTCTCGGAGAGGGGCACGTGCACAGCCATCTGGTCTCCGTCAAAGTCGGCATTGAACGCCGAGCAGACCAACGGGTGAAGCTGGATGGCCTTACCTTCCACCAGGAGCGGCTCAAAGGCCTGGATGCCCAGGCGGTGCAGCGTCGGCGCACGGTTCAGGAGCACAGGCCGGGCACGGATGACTTCTTCCAGGACCTCCCACACCTCAGGGCGTTCGCGCTCGATGATTCGCCGCGCGCCCTTGACATTGTTGGCATAGTTGTATTCCACCAACTTGGCGATGACAAACGGGCGGAACAGCTCCAGGGCCATCGTCTTGGGCAAGCCGCACTGGTGCATCTTGAGCTTGGGCCCAATGACGATCACCGAGCGCCCCGAGTAGTCAACGCGCTTTCCCAGCAGGTTGCGGCGGAATCGCCCTTTCTTTCCCTTGAGCATATCCGACAGCGACTTGAGCTCTCGGCGTCCGCGTCGGGACAACGCCTTGCCCCGCCGAGAGTTGTCGATCAGCGAGTCCACGGCTTCCTGCAACATTCGCTTCTCGTTGCGGACGATCACATCGGGAGCGCCCAGATCCAGCAGCCGCTTGAGGCGGTTGTTGCGGTTGATCACGCGCCGGTAGAGATCGTTGAGGTCCGACGTCGCAAACCTGCCGCCATCCAACTGCACCATCGGTCGTAGATCGGGCGGAATCACCGGCAGCACGGTCAGGATCATCCACTCCGGGCGGTTGCTGCTCTTGCGCAGGGCCTCCACCACGCCCAGGCGCTTGGTCGCTCGCTGACGCCGCTGCTTGGAGCGGCTGGTTCGTACCTCATTCCACAACTGCTCAGAGAGTGCCGCCAGGTCCATGCCCTGCAGGTATTCGTAGAACGCTTCCGCTCCCATCCCTGCCCGGAAGACATTGCCCCACTTGCTCTTGAGTTCGCGGTACGCCGCCTCACCAAGGAACTGCATCGGAGCGAGGCTTTTGAGCTCATCCACATCGGCCTCATACTGGGCTTCCAGGGCTGCCAGCTTGCCAGCATAGTCCTGCTGAATGCCGCCCTTTTGCTCGCTCACCGCCCCGCGAATGTCCACGTTGATCGCGTCAAGCCGATTCACGGCATTCTCTCGCTCGTCTCCGGCCTCCTGCTGCACCCGGCTGAGCTGATCCTGCACGATCTCGTTGAGAAGCGAGTTGTGCTCCCGGGTGATGATCTGCCCTTCCTCAACGATTGCCTGATCCGAGACAGAGAACACCAGGTCTTCGCGTGCTGGCCTGCCCATCTGGTTCTCCAGGGAGGCAGACAGCATCTTGGCTTCTCCCATAATGGCCTCGGTCTGCTCAGCCAATCGCTCATCCAACCTCTGTCGCGTGGTGAGCAGTTCGCCAGTGACCTCTGACATTTGCGACGTCAGATCGCCCTCGATCACGCCCATCTTTTCCTGGACACCCGCCTCAAGGCGCTCTTTCTCCCGGTCAAACTCGTCCTTCAGCCGCTTCAGAGCGCGCTGGCGCGCGTCCTCATCCACGTGCGTGGTCGCGTACTGCGCAAAGTAGAGAACCCGGTCCAGGTTACGGCGCGAGATATCGAGCAGCAGGCCGAGATAGCTGGGCACTCGGCGCGTATACCAGATGTGAGCCACAGGAGCAACCAGATCGATGTGACCCATTCGCTCCCGGCGAACCGCCGAGCGCGTCACCTCAACGCCGCACTTGTCGCAGACCACACCCTTGTAGCGGACATTCTTGTACTTGCCGCAGTAGCACTGCCAGTCCTTGGTCGGGCCGAAAATCGCTTCGCAGAACAGCCCGTCCTTCTCGGGACGCAGTCTCCGATAGTTGATCGTCTCGGGCTTGGTCACCTCACCGTATGACCAGGAATGGATCGTCTCCGGCGACGCCAAGCTGATCTGTATTGCCCTGAAATCATTGTTCTCCAAAGCAAACCTCCTACCTTCTGGTGAATCGATCTATCACAAACGGTCAGCCGCGATAACGTCTCAATCCCGTCACGTCGCGCAAGCCCAGTAGTTGCGCGACCTCTGATGGATCGCTCTGCTCGAGCGCGTCGTGAGCGAACGTGTTTCGCAGTGTATACGCAGACACCCCCTCCAACCCAGCGGCACGAGCGTGATTGGCCACGAGGCGCTGCACGCTGCGCGTGGACAGGGATCGCCCCTGCCGATTGACAAAGAGGTGGTCTACGCCGTGGGCAGGCGCCCGCACTCTCAGGTACGCGCGCAGCGCCGCACAGGTCTCGGGGCCAAGAGCCAGGTACCGCCCTCCAGACTGCAGGTCCTGCCCGACCAACACATATCCACTTCCTACGTCCAGTCCAAGATCATCCAGTCTCAGATCGACGAGTTCTCGCACTCTGATCCCAGTGTCAAGCAAAAGCAGCAGGACAGCACGGTCACGGCGCGACAAACCATCCATCCCATCGCCAACGGCACGCAGCAGCTTTCGGACTTCATCGGCGGACAGAATATGAGGGGAATCGGCAGACTGCTCATCCAGTCGCTCGACGTCACGAGCCGGATTGTGCGAGGAAAGGCCCAGTTGTCTGCCAAAGTCATAGAACTTGCGAACGGCCTGCAAGCGGCGGTTGATGGTCGCCGCAGAGCGTTCCTGCCGGCGAAGTGCCTGGCAGTAACGCCGCACGTGATCGGCAGTTACGTCCAGCAAAGACGTCTCTGGATGGTGTAAGCCGTTGATCCAACAGGAGAAATCTCGGATATCCGCAAGATAGTTGGCGATCGTTGTTGGCGCCATACCTGTGCTGACCAGGTTTTCCTCAAAACGCGCCAGTATGTCCCCTTCAGTCATCTATGTGCCAATCGCACGAAAAGAGCGATGAGAAGCCCCCGCCTCTTCACCTCGCTCTCTCCGACGCCATCGAATGGTCGTTCGCGCCCAAAATTATACGACACAATTATATCACAGTTTGGGGATTTGTCAACTCCAAATTTGCGCAAACCACCAGGGCCAGCCCGCGCGCCAACGAGACCGCCCTACTGATCGCCCACCTTGTGCCTCAAGTACGCTTCCATAAAACCATCCAGGTTTCCGTCCAGGACGGCCTCAGGCGTACCCACCTCGTATCCTGTGCGCAAGTCCTTGGCCATCTTGTATGGATGGAGCACATAGGATCGGATCTGGTTGCCCCAGCCTGCCTCGACGTGATCCCCCTTGAGCTCATCGCGCTCAGCCGATTGCCGCTCCAGCTCCAGTTCGTACAGTCGGACACCCAGCACCTTCATAGCTATCTCGCGGTTCTGAGTCTGCGACCGCTCGCTTTGGCACGAAACAACGATATGGGTCGGCTTGTGCGTGATCCGCACGGCGGTGGCATTCTTTTGCATATGCTGCCCGCCTGGACCCGATGCAGAGAACACATCGACCTCGAGATCATCCGGCCGGATCTCGATTTCGATGTCGCCCAGGATATCAGGCCACACCTCAACCAGCGCAAACGAGGTGTGGCGGCGGTGGTTGGCATCGAACGGGGACAAGCGCACCAGGCGGTGCACGCCCCGCTCCGATCGCAGGTAGCCATACGCAAACCGCCCTTCGATGCTGACCATGACGCGCTTGAGTCCTGCCTCATCGCCCGACAGAGAATCGACGATTTGAGCTTTATAGTTGCGCGATTCGGCCCACCGCAGGTACATGCGCAGCAGCATCTCGCTCCAGTCCTGCGAGTCTGTGCCCCCTGCCCCGGCGTGGATAGCCAAGATCGCGTCCTTCACGTCGTGGGCGCCCGAAAACATCAACTGGAATTCCAGCTTGCCCAGTTCTGCGGCCAACTCGTCTGCGTCCCGCTCGATCTCGCCGAGGAGGCCTTCGTCTGCCTCCACATCGACCAGCTCTAGCAGCTCCAGAGCGTCCCGGGTCCGAGCCTCGATATCTCGCCAGCAGGTCACCTGATCGCGCAGTAGGGACAACCGCTGCATTTCGGCTTGCGCATTTGTTGGATCATCCCAAAAGGTCAGAGCGGACGCTGACTCTTCCAGCTCGGCGATCTGACGCTCCTTCTCAGTCAGTCAAAGCTGCTCTTGAATGCGCAGGATCCGAGCCAACAGCTCGTTCAGAACACCGCTCAAGGCCGCCGTATCTACCCGTTCTTCCACCTTTTACCACTCCTACTAGCGCCTCGGAGAGCAGGTCGTGCCCTCACGCGTCGAGAGACCGCCCACGCGCCGAACACAGATTCACTCAAGCAGGCTGTCCACAAAAGTCTCAGCGTCAAACTCGGCCAAGTCGGTCACCCCTTCACCGGTACACACAAACCGGATGGGTAGCCCCAACTCCCTGACGATGGCGAAGACGATCCCGCCCTTCGCGGTGCTGTCAAGCTTGGCCACGATCAGTCCCGTTACCCCCACATCCTCCTTGAACTGCCGGGCCTGCAGGAGCGCGTTCTGTCCGGTCGTCGCGTCCAGCACCAGCCACGTCTCGTGTGGGGCGCGGTGCACGTTCTTCATAGCCACGCCGCGTATCTTCTTCAGCTCCTGCATCAGGTTAAATTTGGTGTGCAGGCGACCCGCGGTGTCCACGATCAGGATATCCGCCTTGCGCGACTGGGCAGCCTGGATCGCATCATAGACGACGGCACCAGGGTCAGCGCCTGGGGAGTGCGCGATGACGGTTACCCCTGTTCGTTCCCCCCAGATCCTGAGTTGGTCGATGGCGGCAGCCCGAAACGTGTCCGCAGCCGCCAGCACCACTCGTTTCCCTCGGTCGCGATAGTAGCGTGTCAGCTTGGCGATCGACGTCGTCTTGCCCGATCCATTGACCCCAACGACCAAGATGACGGTCAGCAAGCGCTCCACGAGGTCGTTGCGGGGCACGTCTGCTGGCAGCAAGGCCAGCAGCTCCTCTCGAAGGATGCCACGCGCCTGAGCCGCCCGGTGAACGCGTTCCTTGTCCACCCGCTCGCGCAGGCGATCCACCAAGTGGATGGTCGTGTCCACCCCCACATCCGCCTGGATGAGCAGCTCTTCCAGCTCTTCCCAGGTATCCTCTGTGATCTCGTCAGCCCCGAACAACTGCATCACCTGGCCAAAGAACCCGCGACGGGTCTTGGTCAGGCTCTCAGCAAGTTTTCTCCTGCCCAGTCCAAATACCACGCTGTGCCCTCCATGCGGAATTCGCAGCGCCATTATACTACAGCTCGCCGGGTGAAGCAACCAACCATCCCCATCTTTGACGGAAAGCCAGGACAATGCTATAATAGTCGTTCACTTGCAGGGATAGAATTGGGATCTCGATGCTGAATTCTGGGACTGAGGCGGCAAGAAAACCCCGCTCCGGGGTAGACTCGTGGCTATGGCAGTGGTGCAGCTCGAAAGCCGTACTCCTGGGGTTGCTGGGCTTGCTCGTCTTGAGTCTGGCATCTAGCTACATCGTCCCCCAAGTCCCCGCACACATTCGCTCGGATCCGGTCGGCTACCAGGAGTGGTTGTCTGCCAGTCGGGCCGCGTTCAAGGACTGGACCCCGCTCCTGGAAACGCTCGGCATCTTTTACATTCACAACACATCTTGGTTTCGCATCCTGCTCACCGTTCTTGCCTTTCACACGCTCGTCTCGCTGGGCGCCCGGATCGGTCTCCTGCTCGCGCCGCGCCCGGTCAGACAGCACGACGCGTTCTACAGCGCGCACAGCGCAACCGTGATCTCGGGACCGTGGCAAAGTACGCGGACGGTCGATGAGGTAAGCAAGATGATGCAGCTCCTCCTCGGGCACGTCGATCGGGAGATGGATGCGGAAAAGCAGTACCTGTACGCCAGCCGAGGCAGGTGGGCGGCCAGCAGCACGGTCGCACTCCACCTGGGATTGCTCTTTTTGGTCGGCGGGCTTGCAGTCAACGGACGGTGGGGCTGGGTACAGACCGGCGTACAGTTGCTTCCCAACGAGCCTGTGTTCGTCGGGCCAGAGGCACCGCACAAGATACAGCTACTGCGCACGGGATCCGCTGCCGGTACAGCGGTGCTGCAGGCAGGGGAGCAGCAATATACCTTCTCCGTGCGAGGAGGAAGGACCTACCAGCGCGGGTTCCTCTATCACTTGATCGACAGGGGAAGTCCCCTTGTGCGCATCAGCGCACGGCGCAATGGCGGCGGTAAGCTGACCCTTTATGAGTATACGACGCGCCCCAAGCCGCAGGAGTCGCTCCAGTTCGCATTTCCTTCGACCACGCCCGAAGAGGATGCGGATCGGTTGTTCATCGTGTCAGACGCCAAGGTGGTCGGACGCCTTGCCTGGTCGAATCGTAGCGCGACCGCGGACGAGCAGCCCCGCTTTCACCTCTGGGTCTTTCGGGAGGGCGGGCAGGCGTTGGTGGGTGAGTCGGAGATCGCGCCTCAAGACGACATAGCATCTGTGGCTCTTGGCGACATCACGTACGATTTCGAGGTTTCGCGCTACGTCGTTCTGGATGTGGAGTATCGGCCTGGCCTCTGGGCACTCTACGTTGGGGGTCTCCTCGTGGTAGTGGGCCTGTTGGGCTCTCTCGTCCCCCGACAACGGATGTGGGCCGTGGTCTCTGCTCAGGCAGAGACAGCGACCATCCAGATCAGAGAACAGACCACGGGGCTGTCTGGCCGATTCCGGAGACGGCGCACCGAGATACTCGCAGAGCTGCAGGCACAGATCGAGAACGCATAAGGACATGCTATGATCGTACAAGCTGCATGGTGGGGCATGGGATATGCCGCCTTGCTCATTGCCACAATCACCTTCGGATGGTCCGTCGCCCGCAGTCACGCAGCGACGCAAGCGCAGCACCTTGCCGGCACGGACAGACCACTCCGAGAGGCCCAGGCAGCCGGCCTCACCGGACAGGTCCTGACTGCGCTCAGTGCTCTCGCTCTGTGGGTCGGGCTGCTGAGCCGGGCGGTCAAGGGCCACGGCTGGCCGCTCGTCACATCTGCCGATGCGACGAGCGCCATCTCCCTGCTGACACTGTCCATCTACTTGATCTGGGAATCGCTTTCCCGGGATCGAGGGACAGGATTCGCAGTCACGTCCGTGTCCCTGGTGCTGCTCTCCTACGGTCTGAGCCAGCAGCCCTTGAGTATGGCGACCGCGACGCTTGCGTCCAAGGGCGTGCTGTTGAGCACCTCCCTCAATCTGTGTGCTGGGAGCCTGCTGGCGCTGGCTGCCACGGCCAGCCTGACAAGGCTGTTGCGCAACCTGCGCGCACAACGTACCCTAGAGCATAGGGCATCGTCCGAGGGCACCGGCTCAGACCCAAGCGAGTCGCTTGTCCGGGCGGCGCTCTTGTGCCTCGCCGTGAGCCTGGCTATCGACACGTGGTGGCTGCAGAAAGTGGGTCTGGGGGGCAGCAACGATGCGCAGCAGGCAGGCATTGCGGTCGTCTGGATGATCTACTTTGTTGCCCTGCGCCTGCGAGCCAGCGCTCACTGGAGAGGGTGGCCATGGACAGCGATCTTGGCTGCCGGGTTCTTTTGCACCCTGCCTATACTGATAAATGTGCCGTGGTTGGGTAAGACGTTGCCGATCTAGGCCATCGTGCCGCTTCACACTAGGACAAAGGAGGCACTCTCACAACACTGACGTGGGCTTGAGCGCGTTTCCCTCAGATCAGCGCAGATCCATCCTTCGAGAACGACGCTGTTTCTCCTCGCTCGACGTGTAGAGCTTGTCCGCTGGTGGTTCGTGGCCGAACCCCATACCCTGAAGACCTTTCATACGACCATTCCAGGCGAGAAAAAGGAGAAAGAGCATGTTAGAGCTAGGAAAAGGGATCGATATCCTGGCCGAGATTGGCGGGATCCGAACGGTAGATGAAGCCAGGTCGTTGTTCGAGAGTCGGTGCGCACCGGAGACTGTGGCCAGGCTAGCCAAGATCACCAACGGAGAAGCCCTGCTCAAGATCGCGAACGCGATCTCGATGACTGAGCCCGACGGGGTCTTTGTCAACACCGGCTCCGAGCAAGATCTCCGGCTGGTCAGAAAGATAAGCATCGAGAAGGGCGAGGAAGCTCCTCTGGCGATGAAGGATCACACGATCCACTTTGACCTACCGCAGGAGCAGGCGCGGATCATCGACCGGACGTTCTACATCCTCAACGAGGGAGAAAAGGCCAGCACTCTGGCCAAGAGCGTGCTGCGAAGCGAGGCCCACCAGTACATCCAGCCCCACATGTCCGGGATCGCGCGGGGCAAAACACTGCTCGTAGGTTTCTTCAGCCGGGGACCCATTGGGGCTGCGGCAGCGCTCCCGGCTCTCGAGATCACCACGTCGACCTACGTGATGCACTCGGCCAATCTCTTGTACCGCAATGTCTACAACCAGTTCGACGCCGAGGCCGAACGGGCTGGGCTGTTCCTGACCAACGTGCACAGCGAAGGCCCAAACCGGCCCGAAGACCTGCCAAATGCTCGCGTGTTTATGGACCGTAGCTGGCTGACCACTTTCTCGGTCTTTTGCACCTACGCTGGCAACACGCTGCTCCTCAAAAAGGGCAATCACCGCTTCGCGGTCGACCTGGCGACCTACTACCAGAGGGAAGACAAGCTGTCAGAGCACATGTTCATCACCGGCATCACGGATTCTGACGGCAGGCAGACCTTCTTTGCAGGGGCAGCACCCTCTGGATGTGGCAAGACCACGACTGCGATGGTGGGCACGGACTTTATCGGCGACGACCTGGCCCAGTTGTGGATCGCAGAGGACGGGACTCTGCGCGGCATTAACCCCGAGGCAGGCATCTTTGGCATTGTCCGCGACGTCAAACGCGAGGACGACCCGTACCTCATGCAGGCCCTGAGAGAGGAGGGCGCCGAGGTCATCTGGTCGAACGTGCTCATCGACGACAAGGGAGTGCCGCACTGGGAGGGGAACGGCGAGGAACACCCCGACAGAGGCACCAACTTCCAGGGCGAATGGTGGGAAGGCAAGACAGACGAGAAAGGCAACCCCATTCCCATCTCCAACCCCAACGCTCGCTGTACGCTGCTCTGCACCTCCATCGGCAACTACAACGAGGCCGCGGCCGAGGACCCCAGCGGTGTCGAGATCAAGGTCATCACCTACAGTGGACGCGACAGTGACACGATGCCGCCCGTGTGGGTGGCCAAGAGCCCAGATCAAGGAGTGGTCATCGGGGCCTCGATCCTCTCAGCAGCGACAGCGACAGAAATGGGAGCTCGAGGCGTGCGGCGCCAGCCATGGGCCAATGAGCCGTTCATCCCTGGGCCGCTTGCTGACTATATGGATGCCCAGTTCGCGTTCTTTAACTCCGAGAGACTCACGCACAAGCCCATCATCGCGGGTCTGAACTACTTTTTGACGCACGGAGCCCGCGGCGGCCAGGGAA
>JADHXD010000054.1 GCA_016783145.1 Anaerolineae bacterium | reverse complement strand
GCGCCCGAGGTCGAGGAAGGCGAGGGGGAGGGCGTGCCAGAGTGGCTGAGGGATCTGGACGGTGAATCCATCTCCGCCTTTGCCACCGGGCCCCTGCACCTGCCCGAGGAAGAGCCTGAGGCCGAGTCTACTGTCGAGCCGCCCGAGGAAGCGGAGCTTCCAGAGTGGTTGAAGGCGCTGGACGATGAATCCATCTCTGCCTTTGCCACCGGGCCTCTGCAACTGCCAGAAGAAGAGTCTGTAGAAGCGGAACCGATCGTCTCGGAGCAGCTCGAAAGCCCAGCGGAAATGTCCGCGGACAGGACGGTCGAGGCGCCTTCCCCGCCTGAGGAGGCCGAGCTCCCCGAGTGGGTGGCGGGCCCGGAGGAAGGAGAGGCACCGCCCGAGCTCGAACCGGTTGGGGATGCAGACCTGCCAGATTGGCTGAGTACTCTGGCAGAGGAGCTTGCCCAACCCGATGGTACTCCTGTCGCCGAGGAGGGAGCGCAAGCCAGCGAGTTCGATACCGGCCCCATAGGGATGCCGGAAGAGGTGGCTGAGGAGAGAGAGCGCAAAGCCACAGGCTGGCTGAGTGCCCTGTCCGGCGAGTTGTCCGAGCCCGAGGAGGCTGCGGCTGCTGAGGAGGGAGCGCAAGACAGCGAGTTCGATACCGGCCCCATAGGGATGCCGAAAGAGGTGGCTGAGGAGAGAGAGCGCAAAGCCACGGGCTGGTTGAGTGCCCTGTCCGGCGAGTTGCCCGAGCCTGAGGAGGCTGCGGCTGCTGAGGAGGGGGCGCAAGACAGCGAGTTCGACACCGGCCCCATAGGGATGCCGAAAGAGGCGGCTGAGGAGAGGGAGCGCAAAGCCACAGGCTGGCTGAGTGCCCTGTCCGGCGAGTTGTCCGAGCTCGAGGAGGCTGCGGCTGCTGAGGAGGGAGCGCAAGCCAGCGAGTTCGATACCGGCCCCATAGGGATGCCGCAAGAGGCGGCTGAGGAGAGGGAGCGCAAAGCCACAGGCTGGCTGAGTGCCCTGTCCAGCGAGTTGTTCGAGCCCGAGGATGCTGCGGCTGCTGAGGAGGGAGCGCAAGACAGTGAGTTCGATACCGGCCCCATCGGGATGCCGAAAGAGGCGGCTGAGGAGAGAGAGCGCAAAGCCACAGGCTGGCTGAGTGCCCTGTCCAGCGAGTTGCCTGAGCCCGAGGAGGGAGCGCAAGCCAGCGAGTTCGATACCGGCCCGATGGGGATGCCGCAAGAGGTAGCTCTGGACGCTGACCAAGGTGCGCGAGCCGATGAGTTTGATACCGGTCCTGTACGGATGCCGGAAGAGACGGCTGCGGACAGGGAGCGCAACGTCACAGACTGGCTGACGGAGCTGAGTGGGGAGCAGGCTGCCAAGCGCAGCGTCCAACCTCCGGCGACGCCGGAACGGACCGCTGCGGACAGGGAGCGCAACGTCACGGGCTGGCTGACAGAACTGGAGACAGGACCCGCCACCGAGCGCGCTGCCGAATCGCCGGTCGTGCCAGAAGAGACGGCTGCGGAGAGGGCGCGCAATATCACCGGCTGGCTGACAGAACTGGAGACAGAATCCGCAGCCGAGCTTGATGTGGAGGCACAGGTCCCCGAATGGCTCCGTGAGCCGCTCGAAGGTCCTGCGGAGACGGTACGCGGAGCGAGGCGTCCCTCTGGGGAGGCCGCCAGACCGGGCGAAGCGGCACCCGAGTCTCCGGCGTGGATAGCAGACCTGCCTCCGCCCGTCCGAGAAGCGCCGCCTCCGGAGGAGGTGGTCCAGCCGGCGCAAGAAGGTGTCGTGTCTACGCGCGAAGCTTTGGAGCGCACGGAGAGGCTGCGCGCAATGGGGCCATTGGCGCTCAAAGAGGGAGAACCTGTCGAAACAAGCGGCCCATTGGCCGGGCTGCGGGGTCTGATCAGCCCAGAACCCCTGTTGGGCATCTTGCCCAGATCGAGCTACAGGCCATTCCCTCCTGTCGCGGAAGCGTATCTTGTCCAGTCCGTGCTTGTCGAACAGGCCTTGTCGGCGCCGACCAGCCGCCCGGTCTCCATATCGAGGTCTCCCGGCAGAAGGGTCATCGCGGGTCTGGGGCGGTGGATCATCTATGCTGTGCTGCTGGTTGCGATGTTGGCCGGGGTCTATCTTCCCGGCCTGCGGGAATGGATAGGGCCCCCTGAAATGCCCGAGGCAACGTCTTTCCATAGGGTGATTGAGGGCTTGCCCGAAGGGAGCCAGGTCCTCCTGGTTATGGACTATGACGCGTCGTTGGATGGAGAACTCACCCCGCAGGCGCGGGCGGTCATCTGGCACCTGTTCCAGAGGAATTCGAGGATAGCCGTTGTCAGCCTTACTCCACAAGGCACGGCAATCGCTCAATCGCTGCTCCAGGAAGCCACCAAAGGCGCGCCACAGGGACAATACATCCATCTGGGATATCTTCCGCCCCATCCTGTCTCCCTGCAGGCATTTGTCAGCAACCCAATGGGAGGCACGACGCTCTTGGGGACGGGGACCAGCGCAGATCAGGCCGGCCGTGGAGGGCGTATCGAGCGATTCGATGACCTGGACCTGATCGTGACCATCAGTGATGCCCAAGAGCACGTACGGTGGTTGATCGAGCAGGTCGGAAGCCAACGCGCCATCCGCATAGTCGCCGGCGTCAGCGCAGCCAGCGCCCCGTACATTCAGCCCTACTATGGCTCTGCCGGCCTGAACCAGCTTGAGGGCATGTTGGTCGGCTTGGCCGGAGCGGCCGCGTATGAAGAGCTGTCCGGTGCCACGGTCAGGCCAAACGCGCGCGAACTGATGGGCATGCAAGGCGCTGCGCAGATCGTGCTGGCAGGCATCGTTCTCCTGGGCGGTGTCCGCTCCCTGGTGGGTAGATCGCTCAGGTCCAGCGCCTCCGGCGCCCAGACACGTCGTTCCGACCCAGAACCACGCAGCGACAGGGAAGAGTAGATGGAATTGGACATCGGGATTGTCGGTACCTGGATTGCCTTTGCGCTTACCTTGATGGTCTACTGCTATCTCGGCAAAGACATTCCGTTTTTCCACGCCGTCTATCGCGTGGCCGCCTATGTCTTTGTCGGTGTGGCCCTGGGGTACGGGGCCATCATGGCCTGGCACGGCGTACTCGTCCCGCGCCTGATATCCCCCCTTGCCGGGAAGCAGTGGGGGTACCTTGTGCCCCTGGTGTTGTGCCTGCTCCTCGTCGGCAGGGCCAGACGCCCGAGCGGCCTGGGTAATGTGACGATAGCCTTTCTGTTTGGCGTTGGCTCGGCATTGGCGGTCGGGGGAGGGCTGATTGGCACGCTGCTCCCCCAGGTCGAAGCAACGTTCGTCTCTCTCAACCCAGGGCATTATCAAGGCATCGCTTCACGTGAGGGCAGCTCGACCGTGGTCTATGTCTTGAACGCCCTGCTGGTTGCCGTCGGTACGATCAGCACGCTGCTCTATTTTTACTTTACCACCGCGGGTGCAGCACAGCGTGGCGCCAGGCTGCACAGCCAGTTCATCCACCTTTCCGCGGGCTTTGGCAAAGTGTTCATCATGTTTACCTTTGGCGCCCTGTTTGCCACGACAGCCATCTCGCGCATCTCGCTGCTCGTGGATCGGTTCCGGTTCATCATCGATACCATTCTGTCCCTCGTACCTGCCTAGTAGACGATTGAGACGACGTAGCCGATGAGCGAAACCCAAGCACTGCCTGAATCCATTCTTGTCGCCGACTGCGGTAGCACCACCACCAAGGTGGTCTTGTTGGACACCGTGGATAGCCAGTACCGCTTCGTGGCTTATGCCGAGTCGCTGAGCACCGTCCACACTCCCTGGGAGGACCTCTCGGTGGGGGTCGCGGACGCCATTCGTACCTTGCAGGAGACGGTCGGTCGGACCTTGGTCGACCAGAACAACCAGCTCATCACCCCGGAGCGGCCGGATGGCAGCGGGGTCGACTGTCTCCTGGTGGTCAGCAGTGCGGCTCCGCCCCTGCGTCTCATCCTGGCAGGCCTGACGCGCGATGTCAGCCTGGCCAGCGCGCGCCGGGCAGCGCTTTCCACCTACGCGCAGATCGAGGATGTGATCGCTCTGGAGCAGGGCCTGATTCAGGGCCAGCCGCGTACAGACGATGAAAAGATCAACGCCATCTGGCACAAGTCGCCGGACCTGATCCTGCTGGTCGGAGGGACGGACGGTGGGACCACGGCGCCTGTGCTGGATATGATCCGCAACGTGCTGCGCGTGGCTCTCTACTTGATGGGAGAGAACGCACCGCCTGTCATCTATGCCGGCAATGCCGAACTGCGCGATGAGGTGACGCAGCTCCTCGAAGGGCTCTCCTCTCTGCAGATCACGGACAATGTGCGCCCTCTGCCCGATGTCGAAAACATCGGCCCGGCGCACGAAGAGATCGAGGTCGTCTTTTACGAGCAGAATATGAGGCATCTGGCAGGAATGGATGTGCTGGATACCTGGAGTGCGTCGGCCGCCCTGCCCACGGCTCGTGCGGCTGACTATGCGGTCCGCTACTGCGAGCGCGCCCGAGAGTCGTCCAAGCCCGCGCTGAGCGTCAACATTGGCAGCGCGAGCGTTACGATCAACATGTGCCACCAGCAACAGCCGCTGACCACCCTTCGCAGCGACCTCGGTGTGGGGCATGGTCTGGCCAGCCTGCTCGAGCAGGTCCAGATGCGTGATATCCTCCGCTGGCTGCCGTTCGAGATCACCGAAACACAGGCCCGCGACTGGCTGATGAACAAGCTTCTGCGGGCCAGCTCCATTCCTCAGACACCGCAGGAGCTGCTCCTGGAGCAGGCCGTCGCGCGCGAGGCGCTGCGCCTTACCCTTCGGGATTCGCTCCCCGGATGGCCCGGACAGTCTGGCAGGCCGCTGACCGAGAACATGATCCCACCCTGCGATCCCCTCGTCGGCGGCGGTGGTGTCCTGGCACATGCCCCCTATCACGGGCACGCCGCGTTGGTCTTGCTCGATGCTTTGCAGCCCACGTGGATCAGCGCGCTCTACCTCGACGAGTTCAACCTGCTCCCCTCATTGGGGATGGTCGCCACCATCAACCCGCTGGCTACAGTACAGACCTTGCACAACGGCGGCTTGACCTTCCTGGGCACGGTCGTCGCTCCGATGGGCCGGGCCCAGCCAGGCGAAACGGCGTTGACCATTTGTCCCGTGGACAAGGCCGCGTCCGCTCGTTTTGAGGTCGCCTACGGTGATCTGGAGGCCATTCCGTTCCAGTTCTCTGAGCCTGGTGCCATGCTCGAGTTGACCCCAACCAGGGGATTTGACATCGGGCTTGGCCCGGGCAAGAGCGTCCAGATACCGTATGCGGGGGGCACGGTCGGGTTGATCGTCGATGCGCGCGGGCGCCCCATCGAATTCAGCAGCGACCCACGGGTTCAGCGCCAGCGTGTGGACCGCTGGTTGTGGGAGATGACGAGCGCCTAGGAGCGTGCTGCTCCTGTCGATTGCCGAGCAGAAAGATCGAGGCCCATGCTTTTCACTCAATGTCACATCACTCCCATGGCAACCTTCTGTCGCGAGCGGGTGCTGCCTGTCTTTGGAGAGGTGCGCTGCCAGGCAGGCGAGCGCGTAAACTCTGATCACGTGATCGCCTTTGCAGACCGCGCGTCGGGCTTTCGCCTCCTCAATCTCGATGAACTGCTGGGGACCTCGATCACCGACGGTGGCAAGGTGCTGGTCAAGAGGGTAGGGGAGACGGTAGAAAAGGGCGAGATCATCGCCCGTACGCGCGTGCTGTTCGGAAAGGCGTGCGTTTCACCGGTCCGGGGCACGATCCTGGATGCGCGGCTCAACAAGGTCCTGATCGAAGTGGCTTCGGAGCGCGTCGAGTTGCGGGCTTTCTTTCCCGGACAGGTCATTGACCTCATCCCTGGCAGGGGGGCGGAGATCGAGGTCACTGGGGCCTTGATCCAGGGGGTATGGGGCTCAGGAGCGGAGCAGCGCGGCAGGCTCGAGCTTGTCGTCCCAGATGGAGAGACCCCCCTGACAGCGGATCGGATCGTGGAGGCCCACATGGGAACGATCCTGATCGGGGGGCGCACGCTGGATGCGGGTGCTGTTGCCCAGGCGGTTCGGAATCAGGTCCGCGGCGTCATCGTGGGCAGCATCACCAGCAGCTTGCTCTCGATCGTCCGATCGAGCCCGCTGTCGCTCATCGTTACCGAGGGATTTGGGTCCGCTGCGATGAACCCGGGCACGTTCGCCTTGCTCCGTTCGTATGCCAGTCGCGACGCCTGCTTCAGCCCGGCCGTAAAGACACGCTGGGACGTGCGCAGGCCCGAGGTTGTGATCCCCCTCCGGATGGCCAGTCAGCCAGCGAGCTCAGGGCAAAGGGCATCGCTGTCGATCGGCACGCAGGTTCGCGCGCTGCGTGCGCCCTATGAGAACCACCTCGGACAGGTCGTATCCTTGCCGCCCAGCCCGCGGCGCTTGGCCTCCGGCATACAAGCACGCGGAGCGGAGGTCGTTCTGGAGTCTGTGGGCAGGGCCTTTATTCCATTCGAGAACTTGGAGATCGTTCTGTAACTTGAGGTCTCTCTCCTTCCTCGCTCGAGACACGTCAGACTGGCATAGGCCGTGCGCGACCGGGCAAGGGAAGATCTAATACTCATTCGCAGAGAGGAGCACAACAATGAGCCTGGATGATCGTCTGTCGTTTGGCGAAAGCCCCCTGGGGGGGGAGGCGCCTCAACTGGAGCCTGAAGAGCCGCGGGGCCGAAGGAGCCGGGCCTTTCTCTTCCTTGCGATCGCAATGGGAGGTCTGATTCTGCTGGGCATCCTCGCTCTGGTCGCAGCGGTGATGTTTGTCGTGCCCCGCCAGAGGGAGCAGAGGGCTGCATCCATCACCCAAACGATCTCTGCGGCTACCCAGCAGGCGGCTGCCTGGACGCCCACGTTCACGTCCGTGCCCATCCAAGAACCGACTTTGACAGAAGCCCTTCCTCCCACCTGGACACCAGAGCCCACGGCTACGGCGACAAGAGTCGTCGGCGGGGGAGAGGCTGCGACTCGGCCTGCCGCTGGGGCGACGGCAACCAGGTCCAGGGATGTCGGGGGTGGGACGACTCCCGCCGCAGGGTTGGGTGGCTTTGGGGCGGTCTCCATCGCCGTCGGATTGAGCGGGCTGATGTTCGCCGTCCGCAAGCTGCGCTTGCGACGCTGATCTGCGTGGGAGCTTGCTCCGGTCCGCCGAAAGCTGTCGACATGATGTCGAGCCATGCCGCATATCTCTCGCGCACCAACGAGCTCGAGTACGTCTTTTCCTGTGTGACCGACGCCGAATGTTGTGGAATCGTGGGGTTGAGCAACATGGGCAAGTCGGTCTTTCTGCGATCGGTCCAGCCTGCTGCCTTGGCAGGCTTGGGCCAGGTGCAGGCGGACGACTATGCCTTCATCTACATCGACTGCAACCTCATGGTAGAGATGACAGAGCAGGCATTCTATGAGCTGATCTTGCGCAGCGCGATCGCCAAAACGCTGGACTGCGCTGACCAGCACGTCCGCGAGCAGGTCGATGGTGCGTACCGCAAGGTCGTCGATTCCAGCAATCCCTTTCTCATTCCCTTGGGTTTCAACGAAGGCATCACGGCCCTCTGCGAAGAGATGGACAAGCGCATTGTGCTGCTCCTGGACGAGTTTGACGAACCTTTTACCCAGATCGATCCACGTGTCTTTCTCAACCTCCGTGCCCTCAAGGATCGCTACCAGCAGCAGCTCTGCTACGTGGTCGCCACCGGCCAGCGTCTGGAGGTGATGCGACAGGGGAGCGAGATCGGCGAGTTCTGCGAGATGTTTGCTCACCAGACGTTCCATCTCGGTACGCTCAACCGGAGCGCGGTGCAGCACGCGGTGACTCGCTTTCTGACCCGCGAAGGTCTGTCCCCCACTGCCAGCGATGTGGAGTTCGTGTGGGAGGAAACGGGCGGACATCCCGGACTGATGGAGGCCGTATGCTACGTTCTCGTGGCCACGGGGGGCGTCGAGGACGACCAGGGCTACCATCTCGTTCGCGAAAAGCTGGACAGCGATCCCAATGTGCGCAACGAGTGCGTCAAGCTGTGGAGAGGGCTCGACCCCGGGCATCAGACCGCCTTGCTCGACCTGGTCACCGGGGCAAGGGAGGATCGGGCGCGACTGGTTCCCCTGTTCCAGAACGGCATCTTGTGCTCCGGTGATCAGGTCCGAGTCTTTGGGGCGTTGTTCGGCGGCTTTGTGCGCCGGCAGCGCCTGCTCAAGAACCCCTACCTCCCCGGTGTGCGCATGGACGTGGATGCGGGCGCGGTCTGGGTAGATGGCGCGCGCACTGCCACACTCACCGATCTGGAGCACCGCATGCTGCTGTTGTTCTATGGGCGTATGGACAAAATCTGCGACAAGTATCAGATCGTGGAAGCGGTGTGGGGCGAGGAATACATTGACGAGGTGGACGACGCGCGCATCGAAAAGCTGGTCAGTCGTCTGCGCAAAAAGATCGAGCCAGACCCCAATGAGCCGCGCTATCTGCTGACGGTTCGCGGGCGAGGATACAAGCTGGCCAAGGCATAACGACGGAACATGATGAATAAACGCGAACGCGTGCTGGCTGCACTGGAGGGGCGGCGGCCGGACCAACTGCCCTTTACGATGTGGCGGCACGTTTACTTTCAGGCCCAGACCGCGCGAGGGCTGGCACGATCCACGCTCGACTTTTACCGCCGCTATGACCCCGATCTGATCGTTCTCACCCCCGGTCCGTATCACATGGCCGAGGCCTGGGGCGCCCAGGTGCGCTCTTTTAGCACCGATGACGTTGCTCCCTATCTTGCCGAGCCCACCGTCGCCCGGGCCACCGACTGGCGCAGGTTGCCAGAGCTGAACCTGCCCGTCTGCTCCCTGCAGCGCGAGATCGAGGCGGTCCGCCAGATCCGGGCAGAGCCGACCTCAGAGGACGCGCCCCTCATCGTCCCGCTGTTCAGCCCGTTGACGACGGCAGACCTGCTCTGCAACGGGCGGATCGTCCAGGACATGCGCTCCTACTCCAATGACCTGCGTTCGGCGCTGGGGGTTATTGCCGCCGGGACCATCCAGTACGCCCTGGCCTGTCTGGCAGCGGGTGCAGATGGGTTCATCTTTGTCATCCATCTAGCCAGTTCCGAGCGCATCCGCAGCCGCGAACAGCGTGACTTTGGCCAGCGCTTCGACTTGCAGGTCCTCAGCGCGCTCGACCAGGCGGCGATCCGCATCCTGCACCTGGCGGGCGAGCACGCCGACTTTGCCCTGGCCGACCGCTATCCGGTGCAGGCCGTGTGCTGGGACACGTGGCGGGCCGATCCATCCCTGAGAGACGCCTGCCGCCAGGTTCGCTGCACGCTGATGGGGGGACTGAACCCGACGACCTTTGTCGGCGGATCCAGGGCCGACATCAGGGCTCAGATCTTGGATGCGGTGAGCCAAACCGAGGGATGGCGTCTCCTGATCGCTCCCAGCGGCCCGCTCCCCATCGAATCGAGGGACGAGCTGCTTGCCGCTGTGCGCCAGATCCTCCAGGAGCAATAGCAGCGGTACGGCTGTTGCATTGTCGCTTGACTTGACTGAGGAGTGCCGCATCCCCCGATGCGGCACGGTGCGCCAGTAAGCAGGGCGCATCGGGGGATGCGCCCTCCTCGGACTATGCAACAGCCGTATAGCAGCGGAGCCAAAAGTTGCACGATCGCGCGTTTTGTGATATCCTCATGGGAACATTCTAGCAGGCACAGACAGCTTCTCAGGAACCAGGTTCTTGGGCTTTCCTCTGAACGGCAGATCGCCACGGCCTTCTATCGGTGGCCGACAGGGACCTGGCGTTTTTGTTGGCTGTCTGAGCGTAGGAGCAAATGAAAGTGAGGGTGAACCGTGTCGACAGCAGACGTTGACGCCAAAGTGACAATTACCGACGATATGCCGATCGGCGATGTGCTCAAAAAGCACCCGCAGACCATGAGGGTCTTTTTGAGTCACGGCCTGATGTGTGTGGGGTGTGCGATAGCGCGCTTTGAGAACATCCGACAGGGCGCGACCGCGCACGGGATCGACGTAGATGTCTTGATGAAGGACCTGAACAAAGCTGTGCAGGAGACCGCCAGCTAACATCCTGTCAGGACCGCTTCGGCGTGTCACTATGTGACCGCGAGGTTCGCATTGTGCCCCTGGCTTGGGTGCCAGGTGTACGGGCGAACCTCGTGGTGTGTTCAGGCGCACGTAGGTCGCCTTTCATAGGCGACGCCTGCGGCGGCACGTATGGGAAAACGTGCTGCGTAGATCGCCTTTCCACAGGCGACGGCTTAGAACCGGACCACGTCCTCGACGTTCACCGGGCGTCCGGTCCTCATCGAGATATTGGCCGAGATGCCCGTCAGGATGGACATCGCACCATCGATGTGTGAGGCCGCTCGCTGGAACCGGTCCTCGTTGGGCTCCCCAAAGATGTCGTCGAGCATCACGCGGTCTCCGCCTCCGTGTCCGCCGACCGCTTCGGGGATCTCGACATCGTACGGCTCTCCCCACATCGGAAAGACGGTGATTCGCTTTGTCTTTGCCGCGCCCTCTGCCGCTGCATCCCCACCGGCGCTGACGTAAGAGTGTTCTGCGACCAGCATCTGGATGCGCCCCTTGCTTCCGTTAAAGGCGATCCGGAATCCCTCCCACGGCAGGTAGGCGTTCAAAGAGTAGGTCATGATCGCGCCGTTCTGGTACCGGACCATCACCCCCACGGTGTCCTCGATGCTGATGCCATCGCCGAACACGCTCTGATCGCGATAGTACCCGTCCTCGTGCTCGGCCTCCAGGTACATGTCTTTGAGCCTCGGAGAGTCTTCCAGGTGCAAGGCAAAGGGATCGTCCTTGGCGTGTTCGCTGCCGTGAGCTCGTGAGTAGAACCGGGTGACGCCCCGTTTTTCCGCGTTTTCGCGGCCATAGAACCGCAGGTCGCCCATCGCAAAGACCGTCTTGGGATGCGAGCCCAGCCAGAAATTCACCAGGTCAAAGTGGTGGCTTGCCTTGTGAACCAGCAATCCGCCACTGTTCCGCTTGTCGCGGTGCCACCGTCGAAAGTAGTCCGCCCCGTGCCGGGTATCCAGCAGCCACTCAAAGTGAACGGAAAAGACATCCCCGATCACGCCGTCCATCAGCAGCTCTCTGAGCTTGGTGCTATGCGGTGCGTAACGATAGTTAAAGGTAACTCTCAGGTGTTTCCCGGTGCGCTTGATCGCATCCAAGATCGCCTGGCATTTTACCTCGTCGATGGTCATTGGCTTTTCCGAGATCACGTCACATCCCAGTTCCATCGACCGGATGATGTAGGTATGGTGGGTGCGGTCGATGGAGGTGACGATCACGACGTCGGGTTTCTGCTCGTCGATCAGTTGCTCAAACTGGTGCATCCCGTACGTTTTGACCGGGTCCGCTCCAAACAGTTCCCCACGCGACTGGTTGGCATAGTCCATTCGCGTCTGGTTGCCGTCACACAACCCGACCAGCTCTGAGGTGTCTGCGTAGCGAGTGTCGAGCGCGGTATAGTACATCCGTGCCCGGCCTCCGACCCCCACGATTGCGTATCTCTTTTTCATTCGATCTCCTCGTTGTCGCCTCTGATTCTACCCGCCGGCATCCCGTGCTCTGTGCCGGGATGCAAACCAATACCTCTCCGAAGAGCTGGAGAGGTATTCAAGAATGTGCCCGAACAGGCGGAAGGGAGTCGCCCGCCCGCAGCACGGATTATCGAGGCCGGAGGTGCATCGGCATGATGACGTGCACAAACTCCTCCGATCCAAGTGGCTTGATGATGCCAGGTCGGCCAGAGTTGGTGGTTTCCAGGACGACCTGCGCGCTCTCCACGACGGACAGCAGGTCGATCAAGAATCGGACGTTGAAACGGATCGTGAGTGGATCTCCCTCGACGCTGGCATCCAGCTCGCCCGTGCTGTCTCCCATCTCTGCGCTCGTTGCCGTCATCTGGACCGTTCCGCTGCCCAGCCCGTCCCCAGGCTGGATGTCCAACTGTACGACGTTCGCCTCGCTGCGCGCGAAAATGTTGGCCGTTTTGCACGCCTTGAGAAACTCTTCCGTGTTCAGGATCGTGCGCGTGGTGTGAGATGTGGGCACGATCTGGCGATAGTTCACAAAGTTGCCCTCGATAAGCTGTGAGACCAGGTCCACGCCGAATATCCGGCCCTTGTTGGCCCCCGCGTCTCCCTGGAGGTGGAACAACACCTGGCTGCGCGTCGGGTTGATGTACAGGCCGATGGGCTCTTCCTCGTCGCTGCTGATCCGCGCCAGCTCGTTCAACGCTTTCGCCGGAATGACCACGCTGATCGGCTGGCCAACGGGCTCGGCTAACTTGGCCTGCCGGACTGAGAGGCGAAACCCGTCCGCTGCGGCCAGGGTGAGGGTGTTTTCCTCAAAGCTTGCCAATACGCCCGTCAGGATCGGGCGGCTTTCATCCGTCGCAGCCGCGAATACGACCTGGGCGATCATCTGCCGGAGCAGTTCGGGATCGAGCAAGATGTGCTGATCGCTCCTGTCCCCAGGAAGCAGGGGAAACTCTTGCGCGTCGATCCCCTTGATGTCCGCCTCGTTTCGCGCGCAGAGGAGATGCAGCGTTTCATCGCTCAGGTTGAGGTCGATGCGCTCTGGAGGGAGGGAATTGATCAGATCCACGAACAAGCGGGCAGGGACCGTGATCGCCCCCTCGTCTTCTACCTTGGCGCCAATCCGGCATACAATAAACAGCTCGAGGTCTGTCGCCGCCAGCTTGAGTTGTGACTCATCTGAGGACACCAGGATGTGGGAGAGGACCGGAAGCGTGGGACGGGTGGCCACCGCTCGCCCTACCATCGAAAGACCGCGGGATAGGTTCTCTTGCAGACAGGACGCTCGCATCAGTGACCCTCCTCCTTGGTTGAGAAACGCAGCGCGGACGGCGACATCCGCAGGGGTACAGAGATGATATGCGAAAACCGTCTCTTTGTCAAGTGACCTCTGAGGAGGGGGTAGGGCTGCTGCATAGTCCGAGGAGGGCGCATCCCCTGATGCGTCCGGCTTGCTGGCGCACCGTGCCGCATCGGGGGATGCGGCACTCCTCGGTCAAGTCAAGAGACAATGCAACAGCCCTAGAGGAGGGGGCAGACGTCGCCAAAAGGGTGCGCTTCCACTGACCGTAGCGCCCCATCCCCTAGACTGTCCGTCCAGGACACGGCAAGTGGCTGGTCGGTAACCTTCTGTTGCGCAAGCGGCTCGCATGCGTCTTCTGTTGCGCAAGCGGCTCGCTTGCGTCCCCGACCACAGCACACGCGCTTCGTCAAGATCCCCGCAGGCCTGAGTGCAGGCCGGTCGTGGCTGTCCGCGACCTTGATCGCGTGATGCACAAAACGCCCACGGAAGGATGCCCTTCCGCGGGCGTTGTACCTGTTCAGGAGAGGCGATGAGGGACGTGCCCTACTGCTCCCGCGTCACCGTCGCCAGGCCTTGCGAAGCTCCCAGAGGCCGAAACCCAGGATAAACGCGGCTCCCAGCACGGGGATCCAGGTTCCTGTGCCTCCCGTCGTCGGCATGCCGTCTCCCCCTTCGGTCGGGACCTCTTCCACAACCTCTTCTCCGGGCACGGGTCCCTTGAGGAATACGCCATCCACATAGTACTTGGCCTCGCTGTTCATGATCGGCCACTTGGTCCATCCGCGGATATAGAGCGTGAGCTTGTCCGTGGTTGGGGTGATCTCTTTGACATAGACGTTCATCACCGGCTTGTCTTCGTCCAGCCGGACGTCGTTCCATCCCGGATCGGTCCACTGCCCCCAGTCGGCGTTCATCGCTGGCCAATCCGCTTTGCCTTCATAGTCGATCGCCCACTGCACGCGGTGTCCGTACGGGATGCTGTCGTTGTTGGCGGTCGACGATCGCACGACCCCGTGCACGGCCAGGGTGTAGACCTCTCCGGCGACTACGTCGACGGTCTGGTAGATGCCGACAAAGCGATCGGGCTGAGTCGGTCCCATGATGCGCATAAGCTGCGCGCTAGATCCGTGAGACACGTGCCAGATGCTATCGTCAGCCACCCAGGCATAGACCGCGCCGCCATTGTCATACGCGCTCCACTGCAGGGCCACCCCTTGCTCCTGGAAGCCGTCCTCAAAGCTCCCGTTCCGGATCACGTTGTCGATCTTGGGACTGCGAACGGCTGTGTAGGAGACCTTTTTGACCTCGGCTTTCTCTTCGCCACCCACTGCTTCGGAGGGCGTGGGGGTCGGCTCCGCGGGCTCGGCAGGTGCAGAGGTGGGCTCGGTCGTGGCTGTTGCTGTGGCGGCCTCCACCACTCTGGTGGGCGTGGAGGTATGTGTCGGCACAGCCGGTATGGGCGTGTCGGGGGGAACGGGGGTCTCGGTGGGGGGTGCTTCGGTGGCGGCCTGTCGCCCAAAAGGAGAGCACGCCGCCAATGCCAGGATCAGCACCAGCACGATCGCTCCGACACACCACCTTCTGTATGAAAACGGGCTGTTCATCCTGACCTCCTTCAGTGCGCGAGCCTTCGGGGCTACCGTTATGTATACATGATAGCACCATTTCCGGTTTTTTGCAAGCCCCAGTTTGAGTTATCCGTTGAGAATCCAGGCAATCTCAGCCTGTCACTGCAGTCGCAGGCGACAGAATCCGTGAAGTCATCACCAAGATGCGCTTGATCGATCTCCGGACGCTTGTGCTCCTGCTAACAGGTAATTCAGCACCATCGGCTGTGGCAGATGCGTGTCTGCTCTAGAGGCCAACAAGGGGGGAGTGCTGTGCTTTCCCTGCGTGGAGGTTTGCCGAAGCCCATACATCTCCCGGCTGGGACGGTTCGCTGCCCTATGTCCCGCGAAAACCGCGAGTTGGTGGCGAACGAATAGTGTAGCACCTGAATCTAAATGCGGTGACTCCATTCAGTGGCCAATCCCAAGCATCGTGTGCCAATGCCTTGTTACGGAACAACAGGCCATGAAAGCAATACATCCTTAACTTCGTCAGATGCACCGGCTGCGACCAGCGCGACGACAATCAGTAGTAGCACTACACACACGATCAGAAGTCGAAGCACGCGTTCTTCAGTTGTCGCTTGAGGTCTCAAGGCACGCAGGTAGGCCAACCAAGCGAGAAAGGCCAACAGTGTAGCAAACGATGTAGCCCTCTGGGGCTCTCTACTAACTGCCGTGCGGTCTATCCTCCACGAATACCTCTGCAAGTCGCACCTCCAGCCTATGAACGAGCAATAGCTCACTCTGACCCTCCCGTAAGTAGTCTCGGCTGTGTGCACGCAAAGGCTCATTTGACAAGCTTGTATGCATACTGTATACTCTGAGCTTATGCAAGGTAGCTCAGCCCACTTCCGGGTAAGGCCTTGCCAATGCACCCCTGGTGTCACCCCACCAGGGGTGTTCCCTATTGATGGTCTATATGAGGGTTCCTAGGATCTTATCAACGCGGCATACTCCGACTTAGGCATATGATGATTCCGCACAAACGAACTCTCGCTTGGTGTCCTCTATCGCCTCCCACCTGCTGGCAAGATCGAGACACTCTAGATAGGATGATACGCGAAAACCGTCTTGATGTCAAGTGACCTTTGGGTTGTAGGTGCGCTGCCAGAGAATCGTTGTTTTGATTCCCAGAGTGCTTGCGTTGCTGTGACGAAAGTCACCGAGTGCCCGTTTTGGGCTTGGTTTGAGCGAAGAGCCGCACGATTCGTGCTCCTGGCAGCATAAATCACAGACGCGTGCGAGGATTTCGCAGGTCACCAGCTTGGCTTGGGCTCCTTGAGAGTTTGACTCTGCTCAGGGCAGGTTCGGGCAGAATCTCAAGGTAGTTGGGTCGTGAGGAAGATAGTATATGGTCCGAGGTGAGGAACCGACAGGACTCACAGTCGCTCCTTGAAATCATAGATCCCGCCGTCGATGGGCCAGCGAGCGTCGCAAGACTGGCAGTGTATCTCGGAGGCCATCTGCTGCCAGCGGCGGCCTGTGCACGCAGGGCACCGGAACAGCTCGCCCGGGTCCGCGGGAAAGCCGGAGCGTTCTCCCGCGGCCTGCCCACCACGTCGAGATCGTACGAACACGCTGGGCGTGTACTGCCACCAGCGCCCCGTCCACTGCAGCGCCCCGTCGACTGCCGCCAGGGCGCGGGCGGGGAAGGCGCGCTTGAGGATCGGAACCCGCAAGTGCGAGACCGTGCGCGTCTGCTCCACGGCAAACCCCTGGTCCGCCAGTCGTGCGTTCATCCAGCGGGGATGGTAGTCATAGTTGAGGGACACGAATTCGACGGGCTCGGGGTCAAAGGGAGACCAGCTCTGCCTGCCCAGCGCATAGCGAAACATCGACTTGAGGTTGCGCTTGTTCGCATACTCCAGGACGAACGTCCCGCCAGGGCGGAGCACCCGGTGGATCTGGCCCAGTGCGTCCGCGACATCCGCCACGTGGTGTATGACCCGGACCATGCAGACCGCGTCCACCAGGCGATCGACGAGCGGCATGTCATACAGGTTCGCCGCCACGTACGTGTACTTTTTTCCCTGCCCGAGCCGCTCCTGGGCCTGGCGCAGCATGGACCGGGAGTAGTCGAGCAGTACGATCCGCTCGTATCCCTGGTACAGGTCTACCAGCCGACCAAAACCGGTGCCGATCTCCAGCAAGCATCCTCCACGTGGGGGAAGCATGTGCCGGATCGCGATCCGTTCCGCCAGGTCCTCGTATTCCCGACCCTGGTTTGTCCAGAAACGCGCCTGATAGTCCGATCCCTCGTAATCGCAAACGGGGATGGCCTGTGGATCGGGTTGGCGTGGGTCCAAGGTTCACCTCTTTTGTAAAACGTGAAACACTGCGCTGGTGCTCGATCGGGCGCTAAGAGCCTGAGGTCTCGGGATCGTCGTCGTCAGTGGCCACCTGCGCCTTGAGCGGGCGCTTGGCCGGGATGCCGGGGCGGCGCGGGTACTGGTTGGGCGTGCAGGCGACCTTTTCGATCACCACCAGGGTCCGCGCCTCTGCAAGGCCCAGCAGCTCGACCGATATCAGCCGTTTCACGCGGCCACCCAGGATGGACACGGCGTATTCGGCCGCCTGCGTTTCTTCCTGGGCGCTGGCCCCCTTCTGGGCGATGACCAGTCCTCCCATGCGGCACAGGGGCAGCGCGTATTCCGCCAGGGTCGACAGCCCGGCGACCGCTCGGGCCAGGACCAGGTCGTAGCGTTCGCGATGGCCAGGGTCGTGCGCGACCTCTTCCGCGCGTCCCTTGATAGGAACCACTTCCTTCAGGCTCAGGCGAGCCACGATGTGCTCGAGAAACGTGACCTTTTTGCCCGTCGCCTCCAGCAAGACGATCTGCATTTGGGGACAGTAGATCTTGATCGGCAAGCCCGGGAACCCCGCTCCGCTGCCGATGTCAATACACCGCAGCGGGCGCCGCTCTCGATCCGGTGGCCGTTCATCCAGCGCAAGCAAGCAGCTCAACGAATCGGCGAAATGACGGATCTGCACCTGCTCGTACTCGGTGATCGCCGTCAGGTTGAACTGCTCGTTCCACGCCACCAGCTCCTGGTAAAAGACCTGGAACATGGCCAACTGCTTGTCGGTCAATGTCAGCCCGAGATTTTGCGCACTTGTCTTGAGTCGTTCCATCGCCTTGATCGCCGTATCGAGATCCTGCACTCTGTCCGGCCTTACTCCGGCCCAGACTGCGCTGGAAGAGGAGGAGGCATGGTAAAGTAGTTGTACAGCGTCGTCGACAACTCGATCTGCTGCGGCCACACCCGCAGCCAGTGGATCCAGTCCATCTTGTCCCACTGGTACAGCCCGACCAGATACGGGCGACCATCGGGGGGCCAGACGATGCCGACGTCCATTCGCTCGTCGGTGTAGCTGCCGCCGCCAAACCCGTTCTTGTGGGCCATCGGGACGTCGTCAGAGAACCCGGGTCCCAGCAAGGTCCGCGTGGGGTTCGTCTTGAGGAGGTCGAGCATCTCCTGGCAGTCCTCTGCGCTCAGTTCGGGATACGCCTCCGGCAATCGCCCCGTTCCCTGCGCTCCCCAGTACAGTGCCTCAAACAAGAGCGCCTGGTCGGACAGCGAGGTCTGCATCGCCGTGTCGGGCCACAGGTCAAGCTGTTCTTCAGGAGGGACGGTCACTCCCGGCCTCTCGGGCACAGGGATCGGCGGGTGCGACGAGCCGCTCTCCGTGCGGTACCCGGAACGGATGTAGGTCTGGTACATGCCCAGGGCCTGCAGCGTACCGTTCACCGCTGCCAACCCCTTGTTCAAGTCCCCCTCGCCGATCTGCAGGATCACCTCGTTGGATTTCTCGTTGATGCTGTGCGCGATCATCTGCGCCATCGCATCCTGCAGCGCTTCCGAGAACGGCCGGGGCATACTGCGATAGGCCGTGACCATGATCGCCACCTTGATCATGCTCATCCCAGAGGTGGTGACGTAGGTGTTGTGCCGTATCTCTTGGCCCGTGGTCAGGTCCTGCACGTACAGGCCCGTGAGCCCGCTGAAATGCCCGGCGATCTCGAGCAACTGAGGCTGGATATCGGCAAGGGTCAGGGGAACGGGCACGGTATCTGTAAAGACGCCCACATCGGCCAGCGGTAGCTCCTCATCCAATGCCTCTTGCAGGACCCTCTGTGCCTCCAGCACATCGAGTGTCCATCCCATGCGTCCAGGCAGATACACATAGCCGGTCATCGTTTGCGTGGGGGCCCAGTCAGCGGCGGGCGTTGTCGGTCCGATCCAGCGATCGTACTCAAACGAGAGGGTGATCTGCTCGCTGGTCGCGGGCAGCGCGGGTTCGTTCCATCGCGAGGCCGCATGCGAGATCGTGAGCTGGAGGTCCTCCAACTCCCAGTCGTCGGGCGGCGTGTAGACGTAGGGCAGCTCTATCTCGCTGATCTCGAGATCGTCCACCGCTTCTCGCAGGCGGAGGGATGCCTCCCCGGTGTCCAGTCGGATACCCGTCTCTCCCCGGGTAAAGACCAACGTCTCTGCATCAAAATCGTGCTCGACGGGGGGAGATTCGACCTCAAGGGCGAGCTCCTCAACCCACGGGGTGAGCAGATCATAGTTGAACGTGTGCGTCAGCGGCAGGTGGATATCGTACGGCTCGGGGTTGTGCAGCAGGAATGCCCCGAACCGCTCCTGCGGTTCCTGATCAGACCCCACCGCGACTGCCTGGGAGAGGATCTCTTCCAGGTTGGTCTCCAGATCAAGGTCCTCCGTATTCAGGGTCGTCGTCTGGTCCAGGTAGTGCACCGTGATCGTGCGCCTGTATGGGGCGATGACCCGTGCCTCAACGGCCTGGCGGACCTCGTCCGCGGTCATTCCGCTGGCATCGATGCCCGCGACATAGATCTGTCCTGTCTTGCCGGATGGATCGGGCTGTTGAGTGGGTACGGGACGGTCCTCCGCGTCCGCCACCCGCACGCCCGGTCGGACGCGCGACTGGTATGCCTCCCACGCCTGCTGCCGGGTCTCGACGTACTGCCAGCTCCGGTAGACACCCCACAGCGCGAGCAGGATCAAGGGCACCGCCCACGCCGGGTGTCGCCATACCGGACGCCGCGGGCTCTCCTCCTGCTCCGCGGGTGACCGTCGGGGACGAAGGAGGATGAGGAGAACCACCCACACCACGATTACCGTCACGCTGCCGGCGGCGATGCCCACGCCTGTCCAGAATGGGCGCGGATCGACCGGGGGCAGGGCCACAGGGGGTGGCAGCGGCGTGGGTGTGGGTGTGGGAACGGCGGTCGGCACGGGCGTGGCGGTGGGAGGGGGCTCGATCACGCTCAGGGACAGGGCAAGGGCGTGGACGAGCTCCCCACTCGTCGCCGTGATCGTCAGGGGCACGGTCCCTGGTCGGGCCATCGGGCCCACGCCCAGCACGACGGTCGCCGATCCCGGCGGGGTAACCGACCGCGGCTCCCAGACGGCGGACACTTGGGGCGGCAGTCCATCCACCCGGAGGCTGACCGGCGCGTCGAATCCGCGGGCCGGCTCCAGGGCCAGCGTAGCCTTGGCGCGCTGGCCAGCTTGAACGGTCACCGCGTCCTGCGCCAGGGTGATCCCAAAGTCAGGCGCTGCCTCGCCGAGGGCGACCTCGCGGATGAGCGGTGAGACGGCGGGGTCAGACGTGGTCAAGGTGACCCGGTAGCGCAGGGTTCGGCTGGCGGGCAGGCCCAGCCTGGTGACGTCCACTCGATTGACCCCGCTCACCAGAGCGGAAGCGGCGAGCTGCCACTCTCTCCACGCGGCACCATCGTCGCTGGTCGCTACCTCCAGGCTGACGCCCGTGCCCTCCGGCAGGTCCAGAGTGCAGGTCAACGTCCCCCACTCGACGCGACGCGGGTTTTCGACGGTAGGTGAGACAAACACACCTCGTTCTGTATAGATTACCGGTGCGGTAGCTAATCCTATGCTGTAGTCGCGCCCGTCGTAACCGGAATGCCAAAGCCAGTAGGTCTGCCCATCGAACAGTACGTAGGGCTCGGAAACGGTCTTGCTGTCCCACGCACCCTCGGGTCCCAGGTCGACGATGGGATTGCCCGCGTCGCGCTCCCATCGCATGCCATCCGACGATGTGGCATAGCCGATGCGCCACGACTCGCCGCTGTGGCCTTCATACCACATCTTGTACTGCTCGCCGTCGTACAGCACGTGGGCCTGGGCGATGGCGAAATCATCCCACGCGCCATCTGGCCCTGTGTTCAGCACCGGCCGGTTCTCCTCTGCGCGGCTCCAATGAATGCCATCTGGAGACGTGGCAGTGCCGAGCAGTGTCTCCGTCGTCGCCGAGGCGCCGTTGTACCACATCTGGAAGGACGACCCGCTAAAGATCACCGCCGGCTCGGCGATATAGACGGCATCCCAGCGGTCGTCATGGGATTCCTCCATCAGGGGGTTCTCTGCAACCTTGTGCCAGTTCGCGCCGTCGGGCGAAGTGGCGTAATTGATGCTCCAGTTCCCGCTGAAATCGGCCGCGCTGAACCACATATGGAACAACTTGCCATCGTACAGCACATAGGGCGCGGTGATCATGTTCTCGTCATAGCTGCCCAACCGCCCGCGCACAAGCACCGGGTTGGCGTCGTGCTTGGTCCACTGAATGCCGTCGGCCGAGGTGGCGTATCCCACATCCATCGGCGTCTTGAGCCCCGGTGGACCGCGCTGGCGACCGGCATACCACATATGGAAGGATCGGCCATCGAAGACGATCTTGGCCTCGCTGATCACGGCGTCATCCCACGTGCCCTCCGCCGACGGTTCCATGACCGGGCTGTCTGGATGCCTGCGCCACGTGCCGGGCTGCGAACGGAGGCGGATCGCTCCCGCTGGATCGTGGTCAAACCCGGTAGGAGAACCCAAAGCATCCAGCGTGCGCACGTCGAGGTGCTCGCGATCGCCTGCCATCCAGTCTGCCTGCGAGGTGTGGACCCACGTCGCGAGTTGCTCGCCTGGCGGGACCCTCTCTGGGCTGCGGGAGGCGGTCCGGTCTGTTCCTGCGATGGCTCCCCCGTACGGCTCCCCGCGCGCAGGCGTCCAGGCGGTGAGCAAGAGGGTCAACAGGGTAAGCGTGCGTAGCGTTCTCGAAAGGCTCATGGTCACTCTTGCGTCCGGTCGGGACGGATGTAGGGATTCTCGATGTTGAAGTAGTTGTGCGTCGCGGTAGCCACGTCGGCAAAGATCGGCAGGCTGAGCTGGCCCAGCCAGCCTTCCTCGTAGTAGATAAAGACGGCGAGGACAAAGTCGACCTCCGGGGTCAACACGATGGCCGCGTCAGCGTGCGTGTCCTCCACATAGCCGTGCTTGTGCGCCAGGCGAGTTCCCTCTGGCAGTCCTCCCTCCAGCAAGATGGCTTCGTGGTTCTGGACCATCAGATCGACCATGGCCTGTCCCTCCTGGGCGGTGAACTGCCCCGGAAAGGCCGCCATCAGCGTACCTCCCCCCTTTGAAAGACGGTACACCATCTCCAGCAGCATGCCCGCGTCGAGAGGTGTGGTCTGCATATAGGGATCGGGATATGTCGTCAGGTCGGTGCGCGCGTTGGCTGGGGTGGTGATCCGGCGCGGCAGCTCTTTGGTGTCATAGGGAGTCGCCATGAACGTGTTTACCAGGCCCAGGCGCTGCAGCGATGCGTTCAGCACCTCGACGCCGGCGAACCCGTTTTCATCCCCTGCCTGGCGGTAGCCGATCTGTCGCAGCAGCAGGTTGGCCGTGAAATTGCCACTGGTGATCATGGTCTCGCGCAGCAGTTTGGCGGTCTCTTCGTCTGGCTCCTGCTTCAGCCAGCGATAGGTCTCGAACATGATCGGGATCTTGAGGATGCTCATCCCTGCATACGCCACATCGCCGTGGATGACCAGCTCCTCGCCCGTTTCCAGGTTCTTGGCATACACGCCCACGATCCCCTTGAGATCCTCCGTGATCCAGCCCATCATCTGTTCCAGCAGCGAGATGTCAGGTGGCGGAGGCTCTGCACCCCTGTCGACGACCAGGGTGACCTCCCGCTCGGAGGCTGAGTTCAGCGCAGCGACGATCGGTGGCAGGGAGGCCTCGATGTCCAGCAGTCGCGCCGGCTGCCCGGGGCTGAACGTCAGCGTCTCGGCCTTGGCGTGGGGCGCTAGCATGCCCCGGTCGTGCTCCTTGCTTACGTCCTGCAAAAACTGGAGGAGTTTGAGTTCGTTGAACTTGCCTTCCGCCGGGATCACGACCGGCGGCGGATCCTCGCCCAGCAAGAACGTGCCGAATCCCCTGAGTAAGGACATATCCGCCCGCCGGCGGGCGAGCTCTGCCCACACCGTGCTCTGCTGCAGGCGGAACTCGACCCGGTGTGGATGGAGATTGATCGTCTCGTCCTCGTACTGCAAGATCACCGGGGAATCGAACGCTTGCTCGACGACGCTCCTCGCCTGCTCCTCCGTCAGGTGTCCCACGTCCAGTCCTGCGATCATCGTGCCCGGAGAGATCAAGGTGCGGTACGACGTGTAAGCATTCAACTGGTATAGAAAGTATAGGAGCAACAAGATGCAGAGCACGAAAACGAAAAACTTGGAGCCTTTCACAGTGACCTCGTCGTTCGATCGGGAGCGATGCAGCCCCTGAGCGGGCCTGGTGCGTTCAGCCCGGCGGTCGATCGCCGGGCGCTCGTGGAGAGCATTGTACACCACCCAAGGGCAAGTCGTCAAGAGACAGGGCGATCCTTGGAGGAAGATCGAAGCGGAAAGCTGTCTGCCGTAGGGCACCCCTCGCCCTGCGCCAGGATGGTATGGATGCCCAGACCGGCGTTTGCCTCTTTGCTCTCTTCTCCGTGCTCTCCGCGGCTCCGTGGTGAGACGTAGGTGATCACCTGGTGCCGATCCCGTGTCAAGCCAAATGATAATGTTACCGAAGCCGGATCGTTCGCTCAAAAGAAAATGTTACCGGGCGGATGTTCCTTCCAGCCTCGGGTCAGGAATATGACTCAGTGTGTCATAGATGTTCTGGGTCTCACCTGGCTCAGCGCAGGGCAGAGAGAAGATGTACTCGAGCTGTGCCTCGATCTGGGCAAGCAGCTGCCGTGGATTCGTCTGCTCGCGGAGCGCAGTGAGCTCTGCGAGCCGTTCTGGCGAGAAGGCCTGCGCGCTACAAAGGCCAGAGTGAGCGAGTTGGAGGGGCAACTGGCGCGCCTGCGCCGCGATCGCTCGGCGGAGCTGAGCCAGGCGCTGTCCACAGCCTTGGTTCGCGAGCGCCTCACCGAGGTGCCGGGGATCGGATCGACGTTGAGCGATCGGATCATCCGCACCTGCTTTCACGGCAGGCTGCGCGACCTGCATTCAGCCCACAGAGTACAGGGCATCGGGTCCGCGCTTCAGGGCGCTATCTCGGCATGGGTGGTGGACGTGGAAAGCGAGTTTCCCCGCCTCCTCGCCAAGGACTTTACGGGGAAGCAGCGCATCGTCACTGCCTACGCGGACCGGGATGCCCATCTTCGAGGGCCGCTCGCGTCCCAACGGGCGCTGCTGAAAGACGAGGACCACCTCTACCAGGAGGCCCGCGCGGCGATACAGAGGCTGCGCGCGGTGAAACCGGCGCATTTTCGCCGCGCCCTGCGACGGTACGACGGGGCATCGACCGTTCCGGCGTGGTATTTCCAGGGCGTATACCCCCCGTGGGAGCCGGTTCCCGAATGGTTCGAGAGGCTGCTGAGAAAATGAGGGACCTCCAATGGCAGGCTGGCTGAGTCGCATATTCCGGGATGTCGAACTCGCCGACCTCCCCCTGCAGTTCCATCTCGACACGGACGCGCGTGGGCGCCACGTCACACGTGTCTCCTATACGATCGGGGACGAAACACAGTGGATCGAGGACGTCGGGGCGCTGGGTGCCTATGGTAGGTTCAGCATTGAGCGAGATGGCCGCAGGTAAATCGTGAGTACGGTGGACCTGGACACGCTGCGGGCCATTCGATCCGTGTGTTCCGAGATCTTGCCGACGGGTGAGATGGTGTCCCCCATCTATCCGCCCGTGCTGCGCTACCTGCGCCAGAAGCGCGGGGTGCTGGAAAGCGAATCCTCACGGGAAAGCCGCTGTTCTTTCTCATCCTCGACGAGTCCACCCAGGTCAAGAACCCTCAGACCAGGCGGGCGCAGGCGGTCAAGGCGCTGAACGCTGCGCACCGGATAGCGCTCAGCGGCACCCCTGTGGAGAACCGGCCGGCGGAGCTGTGGTCAGTTTTCGACTTTCTGATGCGCGGTCACCTGGGAAGGTATGGCACGTTCCGGCGGACCTTTGAGGATCCCATCGTCGGCGGCAACCGCGCCGCCGCTGACCGGCTCGGGCAGCGCGTGAGGCCCTTCTTGCTGCGTCGCCGCAAGGAGGAGGTGGCCCGAGACCTTCCTGAAAAGGTCGAGATGCCGCCCGAATGGGTCGAGCTGACGGAGGAGCAGCGCGCGTTGTACGTCGCGATCCAGGAGCAGGATGCCCAGCCCCTGCGCGAGTCACTGGCGCGAGGCACGCAGGTCGGCCTCCCCACCGTTCTCTCGGTGCTCACCCGGCTCAAACAGGTCTGCGATCACCCGGCCCTGATCACCGGGCAGACAGAACCCCTCGGTGGGCGCTCGGAAAAGTTCGACCTGGTGTTGGATCGCCTGGACGAGATCTTGGCCCGCGAGGAACAGGTCGTCGTCTTTAGCCATTTCCTCAAGACGCTGGATCTGATACAGGCTGCGATCGAGGAGCGCGAGGTGGCCTGGGTCCGGCTCGACGGGTCCGTGCCTACGGACGAGCGACAGAGACGCATCGATCGCTTCAACGACCGCGGGGCTCAGGTTGCCCTGTGCAGCTTGCGGGCTGTGGGACACGGCGTGAATCTCACCGCGGCGAACCACGTGGTGCACGTTGACCGCTGGTGGAATCCCGCCGTCGAGGATCAGGCGACGGACCGCGTACACCGTATCGGGCAGGCCAGGACCGTGTTCGTGCATCGGATCCTGACCGTCGACACCCTGGAGGAAAAGATCGCCGTCCTCCAAGAGCGCAAGCGGGGGCTGTCCGATCGCATCATGGGCGCGTCCGCACAAGGCGCGATGGGCTGGACCCGCGAAGAACTGCTGGAACTCCTCCAACCCCTCGAGTAGGGCACATTTCCCACCCGTGCCGTGTAGGGCACATTTCCATATGTGCCGGTTCTCAGTCGCCTACGGAAAGGCGACCTACGGGTAGGGCGCGTTTCCCATACGCGCCGCAGGGCACGAATCCCTACGTGCCAGTAGGGCACATTTCCATATGTGCCGATTCTCAATCGCCCGCGGAAAGACGATTCACAGGTAGGGCACGTATCCCTACGTGCCGGTCTTCCGCCCGGAGCACGATGGGCACATAGACCCTCCTCAACTCGGGCGCGTACGCCGCGTATCGCTCGCTGAGGTTGCCGGCCCTATCCCTTGCCTGCACCCAAACCACGCGCCGCTCGTCAAAGGCCCAGGTCACGGTAGCCGTGTAGGGCATGCTCACGGCGCCGTCCGCCATCCACGGATCGTTGGTCAACCACAGCCAGTCCAGGTCTTCCGATCCGTCGCCCGCGCGGACGGTGACGGTGCAGGTCAGTGTATCACACGGCGCCACCTGCACCTCCAGCGACGGCGGAGTCCGATCCACGGTGTACGTCGTGCTGTAGACCGTCGAGACGTTTCCCGCCCTGTCGCGAAACTGGATGTAGAGCACCTGCCCCTCAACCCCGGTGGGGTAGACCGGGGCGGCGACCTGTGGGCTGTACGGCTGCCAGAGGGCCTCGGTGAAATCCGTCCTCGCGCTGACGCGGGCACCATCGACGCCGCTGGTCTCGTCGGTCGCCGAAAGCCACAGCGTCACCGAGATCGTGTCCTCCCCCACGACATCTGGAAAGATGCTCACCGTGCCTGTGGGTGGGGTCGTGTCCACGAGGGTGCTCCTTGCCGCCGTCGCCGAGGGGTTGCCCGCGCGATCGCGGTAGCGGGCGTAAACCGTCTTTAGCCCGTCTCCTCCGGACAGCGTCTCTGTCACCACGGCGGTGTACGGTCGCCACGTCGCCCCGTCCAGGCTCGCGTCTTCGCCGATCTGCACCTCGGAAAGGCCGCTGGCTTCGTCGCGTGCGCTGAGGTAGAGAACGATGGGGTGACCGTCGGTCACTGCCGCTGCCATCCCCGGCGATGCGACGTGCGTGCCGGTCAGGAAATCCGATGGGTCGAGCCCGATCGCTCCCTCGGGTGCGTCCGGGTCGTAGAGAATGTCGGCGCGGAAATCGCCGTGGAGGATGCCCGAGCTGTCTCGGAATCGAGCATACACCGTGCGCAGGACGGTCGGATCGCCAGTGTGCTCCAGCGTCCAGGGGATCGTCGTCGTGTACGGTTGCCAGGTGGTGCTGAACGCGCTGTCGTGGCTGAGCTGGACCTCGACGGCGTCGGGGCCGTGCAGGGTGAGGGTGATCTGGGGCGAGATGGTGAACCGGACCCCGTCCTGGACGGAGAGTCCATAGGACGGGTATCCCGGTGGCGCAGGGTCCAGAAGCATCTGTGAGGTCGAGGGCAAAGGGGGAAGCAAAGACACCCATTCCGGTGCGTCATCGGCCAAAAACCCAGATAGATTCGTGTAGCTGACGTCGAAGTCTCGTTGCACATCGGCGCGCTGTCCGGCAAAGAGCCCATTCTGGATGCTCAAGGTCGCCGTCGGCGGCGTGCCGTCGTAACGCAGGACATAGTTCACCCACTGCGACCTCAAGCCGGCGCCATCTTGGCTGCGCACCCGCAGAGTGTAGGTAGCCACCTCCTCGGGCCCGCAGATGGGCGTGCTGTCGAGGAACGTGGTCCTGGTGATCAGCGTGTCGCTGGTGCCCATCTCGTCCGGCCCCCAGTACACGTGGTACCCCACGACGCCCGATCCCTCGTCGTCGGGAGTGGGCCACCAAAAGTGCGCGGTCCGCGTCTGCGTCTGCGGGACCCCGCTGGCTAGGCCGTTAACGTTCACGATCTCCGGCGCGTGGGGCGGCGTGCCGTCGGTTCGGTAGAGGTAGGGCTCCCCTGCCGGCCCGACGTTCCCCGCCCGGTCCACCGCCTGCACGCTGATCTCATAGCTTCCCGAAGGCACCGGCGGCGGGTCATAGGTCGTGCCCGTGGTCACCTCCAACTGCCCGTTCCACGTCACCCAGTAGTACCACACCTCCGAAGTGGCGTCGCCCGCTGGCGACCAGGCGAACGCCGGGTCGTTCTCCCCGCTCTGCCACTCCCCGGAGGGCACGCCGTGCGTCTCTGTGATCGTGCCCGGAGCGCCGGGTGGGGTCACATCGATCGCGGCAGTGATCGTCCGGCTCTCTTCCACGTTGCCCACACCGTCCACGGCATAGGTCTCGACGGTGTGCATCCCATCGCCGCTGACCGTCAGGAACGCGTCTGCCCCGTCCTCGGTGTGCCAGTCGCCGCCGTCGATCCGGTAGTACACCCCGCTCACCCCGGCGCGCGCGCGTCCCGTGCTCCCATCTGTGGCCTGCACGTGCACGGTGACCGGAGAGGTGTACCAGTCGCTCTTTCCGCGTGTGCCCTCTAGCTCGTGAGCGGTCGCCGGCGGGGACCCGTCGATGCGCAGGTCCAGGTGCGCGCTGCGGGCGACGTGTCCCTCGTCGTCGTAGGCACGGAAGTGAATGTCATTCCTGCCCCGCAGGCCGTGACGCTCATAGGTCCACAGGTCCAGCCCGCTCTGGCTAGCAAGAGACCCGCAGTCATCGCCCGCGCACGCGTACTCGATCCGGTTGAGGTGTCCTTCGGGATCGGAGGCCGTGCCCTGGAAGACCCAATCCCCATCGCGGCTTGCGATGCCGTCCGGCGGAAGGCCTTCTCCGTTTGCTGTCTCAAAGGAAATCTCGGGTGGGTGGTTGAGGGAGACGCGGAACATGCGCGCCCACGCCCACGCCGCGCCACCCGGAGCGTCCGCAGCGCGGACCGACCAGTAGAGATCTCGCTCCTCCCACTGGGGATCGAGGTCGAGGGTCCGTCCGGTGCTCTCCTCGGCACTGTCCAGGACGGTCTCTCCACCTGACTCCATATTGGGCACGGTCTTGACCCGCAGCCTGTACCCGTCGTGGTCGCAGTCCACGTCCTCCCAGCCGAGGTGGATGGTCCAATCGCCGCTGTCCAGGTAAACGTTGGGCGGGGTGGTGAGCTGGGGGGCAGGACAAGGAGGGGGGGACCCACCCTCGGCTTCGAACCAGGCCCCGGTGCCGCGCGTTTCATCCCCCCGCCGCCACAGCCCGTCGCCCAGGTCCAGCGTCCAGCCGCCCGCGCTGAACGTTGGGGTGTTGGGAAAGCCCCAATGTACGTGGAACCAACCCCCTCCCTGGCTGGCCCAGCCGCAGCGGTCGCTAAAAGAGCCCGGCCTGAGCGGCCCGATCTCTTCGCCCGGGTCGTAGGTCCGCCCGATGGTCAGGCCGCTGTGGTCGAGCAAGTGCACGTACAACAGATCCCCGACGCGGATCGCCACGCTGGTCCCGTCTCGGCAGATGTAGGAAAGGGTGC
>JADHXD010000053.1 GCA_016783145.1 Anaerolineae bacterium | reverse complement strand
TGCACCCTGCCAGCACAATGAGCCCCACTAGAGCGAAAACGTCAAGTGCTCTCATCTTGCTCCAACATAGATGTCTAGAATCGTGCTTGGACACAGGGCGTCCAAGCCTCGATCTGAAAACGAAATCGCCAATCCCACCCTTATCTTACCAGGATTGGCGAGGGTCTGTCAACGACTAAAATCTCATTCCTGCATAGCAGCGCGTGCCAGTGCGCCCCGGTCGGTCACAACGAGCCGTCCGCGCTCGCGCCTGATCAGCCCTTCCTGCGAAAACGCGCGCAGCGTGCGCCCGATCACATCCCGGACCGTGCCGACGTGCGCCGCGATCTCTTCCTGGGTCCAGCGCCTGGAAGGGTACGCGCCTGCGCTCTCCCGCGACAGCAGGAATCGGGCCAGGCGCGTACGCACGGTATGCAGAGCCAGGTCCTCCACGGTATCGCTCAGACGGCGAACCCGTCGTGCAAGACGATCCAGCACGGCGAAGGCAACCGCGTTGTGCGCGCGCAGGATCTGGTGGAAGCGAGCACAGGGGATGAGATAGACGGTCGTATCTGTCAATGCCTCCACGGTCGCCAGGTTCGTCCCGCCATCAAGCACGGGGACCACGTTGATGCAATCGCCTGGACCGCGGTAGTCGAGCACATACTCGCGCCCTTCGAGGGAGAAGCGGCGAGCGATCACCTGCCCCTTGTAGATCAGGTACACTCCTTGGCACGGTTCTCCGGCAAACATTATGATCTGGCCGGACTCAAAGGTGCGTTCCTGGGCATAGGGGGAGATCTCTTGACGGGCCTGCTCGTCGAGCTCAGCAAAGAGGAAGAACCTGGATAGAGTATCAGACGGGATGGACATCGTGCGCCCTGCGAGAATGCTCTGCGCTTCCTTGAGCCTGAGAAAGGGAAGAGTAAGCGGCCTCACGCCCACCGATAGTCGTCGCGACCACAGTTGGTGTGGATTATAGCAACAAAGACAGGCGGTGTCAAGGCAATTTCAGGGCTTGGGGACCGCAGCGGACGCACGCCCGCGTCTGTCCAACAGGTCCTTGAGCGCAAAGGGGGCATAGTACACGAAAAACGAGAGCATGCCCACTGCTTCCAGGCTTAGGATGTACCACGGCCAAGGACCGAGATAGTCGAGCAGCGAAGGCGTCTCTGGCTTGTAGCAGATGAACAGATAGTTGCCGCCGACGAGCAGGTTCAACCCGGCAACGAGAACCATATACGCGTTCGTGATGGCGAACGTCTTCCAGATCGATCTGATCGTGGGCCGGAATCCCTCCACGAACGTCATCAGGACGCTCGCGGTGACGATCGCGCCGTGGGAGATAAAGAACTGCCAGAACCGGTAGTGGGGGAACCCGTACGTCATATTGGGGGTCAGTAGGGCCTGGATCGCACCCCCAAATCCCCAAAAGTAGGTCAGCTCGTAGAGTGGGTAGCTCTTGCTCACCAGGACGACCACGGAGAGGATCACAGCGGCTCCACACAGGTGAAGGGGAAGTGACTGGCCAAGAGACCACTGGCCCGTGTAGGCATACCACAGGTGCAGGGAGATCTCTTGCGCGATCAGCAAGCCTGCCAGGCCGTAACGAGCGGGTTTTCTGGCGGCTTTGGTTTGTCGTAGCCACACGACTATCAAGACGTTGAGGACCGCGATCGCCAGGATCGCGAGGATGTGAGGGAGGGAAAACAGCCCGAATTCACCCAGAAGATAGTCGAGCGAAAAGTACTTGGCCATAGGCCCCCTTCTCGTCCTGCGGCGCTCACCCCGCCAGGCGCGCGCGTGCGTCCTCTCGTCGCGCTATGGCCCATTGGTACTCGGGGTCGATCGCGATCGCTCGATCAAAAGCGGCGATGGCCTCCCCATAGCGCGAAGCGTCCGCCAGCGTCTGCCCCTTGTGGGCGAACGCCCAGCTATACTCGTTGTCCAGCAAGATGGCCTCATCGAAGGCACTCGCTGCCTCCTCGTACCGTGCCAGGAGGCGAAAGGTCTCGCCCTTCTCGGCCCACACCCAGGTCATGTGGGGGGCGCCGGACAGGGCTCTTTCGAATGCCTCCAACGCACCCTCTAGCTGACCTACCTGGCGCAGCGACTGTCCGATGCTGCCCCACGCCCAAGGATAGTCGCTGTCCAGGGCAAGGGCACGGCGAAACGCAGTGATGGACTCGTCGAACCGTCCCGTCTGGCGCAGAGCTTCTCCGCGTTCGGCCCATACCCAGGACTGTGAGTCGTCGAGACCGAGTGCCCGCTCCAGGGCCGCGAGTGCCTCCTCGTGCTGATCGGAGAGGCGCAAGGCCTGTCCCAGACTTCCCCATGCCCAGGCAGAGTCCTCTTTGAGTGCGATGGCCTGGCGAAAGGCAGCGATCGCGGCCTCGTAGCGCTCGAGCTGGCGCAGCGTCTCGCCCTTGCATCCCCATGCCCACGAATAGTCTGGATCGTGTGCTGTCGCTCGTTCCAGGGCAGCCAGCGCCTCCTCGTAGCGACCTGCCTGCCGGAGCGCTTCCCCCCGGTGCGCCCACGCCCACCCATAGTCGTCGCGGATCTCGATGGCACGAGCAAAGGCTTCCTCTGCCCGATCGAACGCTTTGTCCTGGCGATGCGCTTCTCCCAGGTGCGCCCACGCCCACTCGTTCTCCGGGGATGCGTGGACGGCTTCTTGCAGTGCTTCGACAGCTTCTGCCAGGCGGCCCAATTCGCAGAACGCCTCACCCTTCTCGGCCCAGATCCAGCTTTCGGGATTCAGCGACAGCGCGTGCTCAAGAGGCTCCAGCGCCTCCTCGTAGCGCCCAAGCTGACGCAGCGCCTGGCCCAGGCTGCCCCACGCCGACGAGTAGGCAGGATCGACGGCGATGGCTTCCGAGAACGCAGCGACCGCCTCCTCGTGCTGTCCTAACTGTCGAAGGGCCTCGCCTTTGGTGGCCCAGGCCCAGGCATAGCGCGGATCCAGCGATAGGGCCCGGTCCAGGGCAACGACAGCCTCCGGGTACTGGCCTGTCAGGCGCAGCAAATCGCCCTTGTGTGCCCATGCCCACCTGTCGTCCGGATCGATGGATAGCGCGCGGTCGAAGGCTGCGCTCGCTTGATCGTAGCGGCCTGACTCAGTCAGTGTCTGCCCTTTCTCCGCCCAGACCCAGGCACTGTCTGGATCGATCTCTATGGCGCGATCGAACATCTCGAGCGCTGGGTCCAGGTGTCCGCTCTGGCGCAAGGCCTGCCCTTTGCTCGCCAGGGTCCAACTATGGCTGGCATCGAGGGCGATGGCCCGGTCAAAGTGGGCCACGGCTTCCCCGTATCGACCCATCTGTCGTGCCGCTTCACCCATGTTACGCCACGCCCACGTGTATTCGGGGTCGATCTCTGTGGCCCGGTGGAAAGCTTCCACTGCCTCTTTGTAGCGACCTGACTGGCGCAGGGCTTCTGCCATATGTGCCCACGCCCACCCGTTCTCAGGAGCGAGCCGAAGGGCCCGACCAAACGCTGCCGCGGCCTGTTCGTACTGCCGCTGTTCTCGCAGCGTCTCTCCACGTCTGGCCCACTCGTCTGCAAATCGCGTGCCCTGTCCGGCCGCGACCGGGTTTGCGTGTTCCTTGGTAGATTTCTCAACGCTTCTGTCGAATTTGCTCACGCAGAGTCCTCCCGAGCCAGCCCCCATCTTGCCTGGTAGAGCAGAGCGACCTTGGCCAGTATAGCAGAGAATCGGGGGGCAGGCAAAGGCCGCGCCCTGGGCTCGTGGCCCGAAGTTGCCCAACGTGACACTGTGAGCATGCAACTTTGAAAGGTCCTTACACGTAATGCAGGTACAATGTAATGCCTGTCAGCACGGATCTACCTACAGTCCACGTGTGTGAATTCGAACCAGAAAGGAGAACGGTCATGAGTGAGCATCAAGCAGGGGTGGTCGAGGCGGAAGCCGCCCAGGAACCCAAGGTGAAGGCGGCGGACTGTGTCAGCCGCGCATTCAGCAGCTTTATGGAGTCTCTCGAAACGGCGCTGGTCGGGCGAGGCAATTCGATCATGGTACGGGTCAACGACGAAGCACTGGCCAAGCTGGATATGTTGGTCGCGGCCGGGATCTGCAAGAGCCGCTCCGAGAGTGCTGCGTTCTTGCTGCAGCGCGGCATTGAGGGCAGCGCCTCTCTCTACGATCGCATCGAGTCGGTGACAGCCAAGATCTCTGAACTCAAGCAAGATCTGCTCGGAGCAGCGGGGTAAGCAACCCAGCAGGCGTCCAGCGCTCCAGAGGTATCGAGACGTGCTCTCGCTGGCCTGCCAGCGGGAGCACGTTCTTGTGCTGAGTGGCGATATCTTGGCAAGAGCTAGGGGCTATGATATAATCAAAGGGATCGACCAAAGACAGTGCATTGTCGCGTATCTTGAGGAGGGACATATGAAACAGGCCAAGACCGCCGGTTCCATCGCGCTGTTGGCAGGAGGACTGGTCTTTCTTTGCGCTGGAGGCTTGCTGGGTGTGCTTGGTGCGTTGTACATTCTCGCTGCACACTCTGAGGATGCGGCCCGCCCGGGCACAGATCTGGGCAAAGGGATCGGTATGTTGGTCGCAGGTCTGGTCGTCTGGACCGTGGCGGCCGTGATCGGGTTCTTGGCCTGGCGTCGTATGCAGCCCAAGCCGGAGCAAAAGGTCACCATTCATCAGGAGGTCGAGCTGACAGGGGACATCGACCTGGCATCGCTCAAATGCGAAAAGTGTGCAGCTAACCTGGACAAGGACGCGGTCGCCGTCAAGGAAGGAGCGCTGCTGATCTCGTGTCCGTACTGCGGCGCTGCATATCAGGTGGTCGAGGAGCCCAAGTGGTAGCCAGGACAGGCGATGCCGGCCAGTCCTGGGACGTCTGGAAAGGCGGGGATACGATGAACTGGAAGCGATGGATATGGATCGGCGTCTTGGCCGTATGGTTGTCCTTTACGGTTACGGCCCCCGAGGCCTGGGCTCAGGAGTATCGCTTCACGCTCGACCGGAACATATCGCGCGTGATCGTCAACCGCGATGGCTCGGCCGACATCGAGTACTGGCTGACCTTTACCTGTGCTCCCGGCGCGCACCCCATCGACATCGTAGATGTCGGCATGCCGAACCGCACGTACGACCTGAACAGCGCGCAGGCGTGGTTCAGTGCGGGAAGCGGCGGGGGACAGGAGGTTCCGCTGGATGACATACTCAAGTCCGAGGTCGTGTCTGTGGGCATCGAGGTCCATCTCGGCCCGCACACCATTCAGCCGGGCTCGCAGGGCACGCTGCACGTCCGGGTCAATGTCCGGGAAATGGTCTACCCCGATTCTCAAGACGAGAACTATGCCAGCGTAGAGTTTGCGCCCACGTTCTATGACAACAAGTACGTACAGGGCCAGACGTATATGGAGATCGGCTTTTACTTTCCCGTCGGGGTGAGCAGTGAGGAGACCCGGTATCACGAGACAGAGTTCCACGAGGTAGATTCGATCGACGATCGGATCGTGTTTATCTACAAGTATCCAGAGATCCGCGGGAGCGAAACGCGGCAGCACGGGATCTCTTTCCCTCGTAGCTACGTGGACCAGGTGTACAAAGCCCCGGTCACCGTTGGCGGCTCTGGCTCTGGCGGCAGCGCTATCGCTGGGCTGTTCAGCAACCTTCCCGCGTGCGGGTGCTTTGGTGCCGTTGGCCTGTTCATCGTCGGCTCGGTCGTGCTCAGTACGACCCAGGCCAAGAAACGCAAAATGGCCTACCTGCCGCCCGCACTGTCGGTGGAGGGTGTGGGCATCAAGCGGGGGCTGACGGCGGTCGAGGCGGCGATCCTCCTGGAACTGCCCCTGAACCGGGCGCTGACCATGATCCTCTTCGGGATCCTGAAAAAGAAGGGCGTAGTGGTGTTGGAGGACGATCCGCTGCGCCTGGAACCGGTGGTGCCCAAACCCGAGGCGAACTGGCGGGCGTACGAGAACGGTTTCCTGGAGAGCATCCTAAAGAATGGGAGGCTGAGCGAAGAGGAGCTCCAAAAGTGTGTGGTCGAGCTGGTCAAGTCGGTCAACGGCAAGCTGAAGGGATTCAGCCGCAAGGAGACCGTGGCCTACTACCAAGACATCGTGAAACGGGCGTGGGATCAGGTCGCTGCCGAGACGACCCCAGAGATCAAATCCAAGTACTTTGACCAGGGTCTGGAATGGATGATGATGGATGAGAAATTCGAGGAGCGGACCACGCAGACCTTTGGCAGCGGACCCGTGTTCATGCCCCCGTGGTGGGCGTACTATCGTCCTTGGAGACCGGGCGTGCAGTCTTCGCGGGTCGGCGGCGGTCGCGCCACCTCGACGAGCAGCAGCGGGGGAGGGGTGGGGCGGCAGGTGACGCTGCCCACGCTGCCCGGCGCGGCCTTTGCCAGCACGGTCGTGACGGGAATGGAACGCACGGCTGGCGGCATCGTGGGCCGGCTGGAGAATTTCACCGGCGGGGTGACGAACCGGACGAACCCGATCCCAAAGAGCACGAGTTCGAGAAGCTCGTCTTTCAAGAGCGGTGGCTGTGCGTGCGCGTGCGCGTGTGCGTGCGCGGGATGCGCCTGTGCTTGTGCGGGCGGAGGACGATAGGCCAGAGGAGGAGACCCATGGCGAGACTAGACTGGATCAAGGGCTGGTTCTCCCAGCAAGAACCCCTGTCCCGGGGAATGTATCAGTATCGCACTCCGCCGGACGCAGAGGATCGCTTCCGCCTGCACTTGCGTGTCGAGGAGGATGGACGTGGCATCCTGGTCATCAACGCGGCCAAGGTGCTGCACCTCAACCAAACGGCGACCGAGATGGCCAAGCTGCTGATGGAGGAGAGTTCTCCCGATAAAGCGTCCAGGCAGATCGCTCGGCGGTATCGCGTCTCGCGCGGACAGGCGCAAGCGGACTATCTGGCTCTCCGGGACAAGATCTTTCTCTTGGGTCGAACCGACGAGGTTTGCCCGATCACTTACCTGGATGTCCAGCGCATCGATCCATTCCAGACCCCGACTTCGGCCCCCTATCGAATGGACCTGGCCCTGACCTATGCCTGTAACAACGACTGTGGTCATTGCTACGTGGGCCGCCCTCACGACTACCCGCAGATCGGGTTGGACGAGTGGAAGCGGGTCATCGACCGGTGCTGGGAGGCAGGCATTCCGCATGTCACGTTTACGGGCGGAGAGGCGACGCTCTCCCCTCACTTGCGCGAGCTCATCGAATATGCCGAGGACGTGGGGCTGGTCACCGGCTTGCTGACCAATGGCCGCCGCCTTTCGGATCGCGCCTATCTGGACGCGCTGCTGGGTGCCGGACTGGATCACATCCAGATCACCATCGAATCGCATGACGCTGCGATCCACGATCAGATGGTCTGTGCCGAGGGGGCGTGGGCCGAGACCGTCCAGGGAATCACGAACAGTGTCGACGCAGATGTCTACCTGATGACCAATACCACGCTCACCGATCTGAACGTAGGGGGCATTGAGGAGACGCTCGATTTCATCGCCGGACTAGGCGTGCAGACGGTGGCCTGCAACGGGCTCATTTTCGCCGGCAAAGGGGTAGATGTCGGGATCGGCATTCCCGAGGCCGACCTCGAGCCGATTATGGCCCGCGTCCAGCAAACCGCACAGGAGCACGAACTCCGGCTGATCTGGTACACGCCGACGCGATACTGCGAGTTCAATCCCCTGGAGCACGACCTGGGAGTCAAGGGATGCTCGGCAGCACGGTACAATATGTGTGTGGAGCCAAACGGGGATGTGCTTCCTTGCCAGAGTTACTTCCAGCCGTTGGGCAACATGCTCACGGATCCGTGGGAGAGTATCTGGGATAGCGCGCTGGCGAACCACATCCGTGACCGCAAGTGGCTTCCAGACATGTGCACCGACTGTCCCGATCTGGAGATATGTGGCGGTGGCTGTCCGCTCTACGCTCAAGAGGGGGAATACCAGTGCCGTGACAGCCAGAACACAGCGGGATAGACACGCGCCCCGATCGGACGTGAGTGAACCGACTGTCGCCCAGTGGCACGACCAATTCGTCCGCCAGGCCCAATGGACGAGTGCGACGCGCAGCCAGCTCTATCGCCGTGCGAACCTCCTGCGATCGCAGCGCGTGCTCGACGCGGGGTGTGGCACGGGAGTCATTACGGACGAATTGGCCCGGCGCACGCAGGGTGAGGTGATCGGCCTGGACATCGATCCGGCCATGCTGGCCTTTGCCCGGCGGCAGGATAGCCTAGCCCACTATGAGATGGGCGATGTGCTGGGCCTGCCCTATCCGGACGGGCATTTCGACGTCGCTGCCTGTCACTTTCTGTTGATGTGGGTCAGCGATCCAGTTCGTGCGGTGCGCGAGCTGGCCCGCGTGGTTCGCCCAGGGGGACGCGTGCTGATCTGTGCGGAGCCTGACTATGGCGGGCGAGTGGACTGGCCCGACCTGCCGATCCGGCAGTGGCAGATCGACGGGCTGCGCCGCCAAGGAGCGGATCCCCTCATCGGGCGACAGGTGCGCCGGATGTTGGTTTCGTCAGGGTTGAGCGCACATGTGGGGGTCGTTCCGTCGCTCTGGGACGCAAGCGCCCTGCGGGAGAACTTTGGGGGCGAGTGGATGTGGCTGGAGCGTGATGTGGGAGACGCGATGGACCGGGAAGCTTTCGCCCGAGCAAAGGCCCAGGCACAAGAGGCCATAGAGGCAGGCACGCGGCTGGTGTATCTCCCAGTGTTCTATGGCCTGGGCGTCAAATAGATCCTGCGCTGCCCGGGCCAGTTGGGCGAGTCTGCCTGACCGCGTTGGTGAGAATGGGGGATCGACACATGTACATCCTGCACGGGAAAGGCGTCTGGGCTTGGATGGAGAGCGAGGTGCCTCGAGCGATCGACATGGCTCGGGCCATCGGAGCGCGGACCGTCTTTTTCAAGACGGGGCAAGAGGGCGAGTATTTCGGCTCTTCGCGGCGTGTGATCCACCAGATCTGGGACGCCGGCCTGGTTCCCTGCGCGTGGCCGGTCATCACCTGTCGAGATCCAGAGGGTGAGGCCAGCGTGGCGATCCGAACGCTTCTCGACGGCTATCTCGGGGTGGTGTTCGACATCGAAAAACCAGCCAGTGGACAGCACGCCGGCGCTGCCAGGCTGGGCGAGATACTGACCGAAACGGGATTGCCCCTGGAGGTGCTGTTTTTCACTTCCTTTCCCAACATCTCGCCCAACCTGGACATCCCCTACGGCGCGATGGCGGGCTTTTGCAGGGGGGGCTTTATGCCCCAGGCCTATGCCACCTTTGGCTGGAGTCCCCAGTACACGCTCGATGTGATCACCTACCGCGAGTTCCATCTCTGGGCGCAGGGGCGAGACCTGGATCTGCCCATGTACCCCATCCTTGGCCTGTATCGGGATCTCCACGGACAGGACTGCCTGTGTGCGGAGGAGGTACGGGCCTGGCTCTCTGTCTTGGAGCGGTTCCGTCCTACTTTTTTTAGTGTTTACCGGGCAGGTGTGGTCCCGGAGGAGCTGTGGCCCTTGCTGGCCGAGTTCAACACGACGCCCAGGGGGCAGACCGCGCCGCCCATCCCTCTCCCGGAGGGGCACTATGTGACCGTGAATCGCGGAGACTATGTGGGGCGCTTGTGCGCGGAGCACGGGTCCACCATAGAGCAGTTTCTTGAATGGAATGGTCACCTCTGGGATGCCCGAGGCAAGGAGCGCGACCCTCGAACGCTCGAACTCGGGTGGGTCGTTCGGGTGAACTGACATCGCGCACGCCACGCGTGACGCTCTGGGGGCACGTGGAGGACCGTTCGTGGAATCCGTTCAACACACCTATCGCCTGCACCTGACCGCTGAAGACCAGCGCCGCAATCCCTACTCCCTGATCCCCTTTGACGTGCCCCATAGGGTGGCTCGTCTTGCCGTGGTCTATGAGTTCCGAAGTGCATTGGAGGTGGGCAGGGTCGGCAAAGAGTCGGGCAGCGTGGTCGACCTCGGACTGTTTGACCCGCGCGGGTGTGACCTCTTTACGGCTCAAGGGTTCCGTGGTTGGAGCGGAAGCGCACGCTCCGAGGTCACGCTGACCCCCACACAGGCCACGCCGGGATACCTGCCCGGGCCTCTCTACCCCGGTACCTGGCACGTGCTCCTCGGGTTCTCCCAGATCGCCCCCGAAGGGTGCGATGTCACCGTTCAGGTCACGCTGACCCCGGGCGACCAAGATGGCACGTCTCAGGCTGCTGACGGGCCTCTGAGTGTGTCCGTGCGTGTAGTGCGCGACGGGCCAGACTGGTATCGCGGCGATCTGCACTGCCATACCCATCACAGTGATGCCACGGCGGAGGTCGCGACGCTGGTCGACGTGGCGCGCGCCCAGGGCCTGGACTTTTTGGCGGTCACCGATCACAACACGGTCAGTCACTTTCCGGAGCTTGTGCAGCACAGCGGCCCTGACCTGCTGCTGATTCCTGGAACAGAGATCACCACCCACCGTGGTCACGCCAACGTGTGGGGGGGACGGACGTGGCTGGAGTTCCGTGTGTGCACGGATGAGGAAATACGTCGTGTGCGGGAGCAGGCGAGGGATCAGGGAGCGCTTTTCTCCATCAACCATCCCAAGGAGGGTGGCCCGGATTGGCAATTCGGGACCACTGCCGGCGCAGATGCTGTGGAAGGGTGGCAGGCTCCGTGGTGGCTGTCCAACCATGTATCGCTCGGTTTCTGGGATCGCCTGCTGCGGGAGGGCACGCGCCCCACGCTGGTCGGAGGCAGTGACAAGCACCAGGGACCGTACGATGGCAGCCTCTCGCTCTATGAATTGGGCACGCCGACCACCTGGGTCTATGCACGGTCCCTGTCTGAAGAGGAGATCCTGGCGGGCATTCGCGCCGGGCACGTCTACGTTTCCCAGGACCCAAGCGGGCCTCGCCTCGAGTTTACCGCCCAGTGCGGGGATGAGGCGGTCATGATGGGGGATGAGCTGCGCGTTCCGCCGGAGGGCATCGTGTCCTTTCGCTGCCGGGTTGTGGGCGCGGAGAGGGGTTGGCTGCTGCGCGCGATAGATATGGATGGAGAGGCGTTCCACGTTGCCATCGCGGGCGCCGATTTCAGCTACGCATGGCAGGTCGACGTGAAAGCGGACAACTACTTGCGCGTGGAGGTGATCGAGCCTCCCCTGGCTCCGCTCGATGAGGAGCCCTCTGCGCTCTTTGTGTTCGCTGCGAGTAACCCGATCTATGTTCGCTGTGGCTAGCGGTTGGGATCTTCCCAGGGCAGTGGAAGAGGCGGTTGCCGCCCGCCCTGGCGCAGCGACTCGAGATGACCAGGCCTACGGAGCCGCCAGCAACCATTCGTACGCGAGGCGAGGCGAACCGTCTGGGTGGAGGATGCTGTACCAACCCATGGAATCGCAGTACGGGCATTCCTCGTCCAACCTGGGTGGGTACCGGCTGTAGTCCAGGTTCCACAGGAACATCACTTCCATCCAGGGCCAGTCGGCCTGTGCGTACCGGAAGGCCCGCTCGATGTACCACGCCTGGCTGGACTCGGATACCGCCTGCCACTGCCGTCCGCGCCAGTCAGCTTGCACAAGACAGCAGGCAGGAGGGCGGATGATCCATCCGAACTCGGTCGCCCACATGGGCTTGTCACCGTCTCCGTGCTCCACCATGATCTCCCTCAGCAGCTCCGCCCGGCGAAAGCACATCCCTTCTACTGGCCGGCATCCCTGGCCCAACACTGGGCCATCCAACCGGGTGTATCGAGGGCAGGTCTTTCCATCTGGAGGCATCTCAGGGGGGTAGGCAAACCCAAAGGGATGTACTCCCAGCACGTCAAAGTGACCGGCCGCGCCGTGCTCGTACATGCCACGCGTGAATGCCAGGTCATCGACGTACCGTGGGTCGCCGCTCCCTCCGACCGGGGCCAGCCCGGCGCTGACCACCAGGGCGTCGGGATCAGCGGACTTGATCTCGCGGTAGGCGATCTTGAGCAGCTCAGCATAGGCTGCTGGGTCGGGATAGCCGCCCCACTCTTCGATCAGGTTCGGCTCGTTGCCGATCTCGTACGCATCGATACGTCCCGCGTATAGCTCTGCGTCGAGAAAGCGGTAGTGCCCCCACTGGGCCCAGTCTTCATCAGGGCGCGGCAGGTTGACACGGAAGAGGACCTTGAAGGGCAGACGCTCTGCCGGCGGATGGTCATAGATCTTGATCCACTCAAAGCGGAGTGCGATGGCCTTATCCAAAGAGTCATCGGTGTAGTTGAGGCCCTTGACATGGATGCCGTAGCCCTGCTTGATTGGAGGGAGCGGCGTGTGGGTGGGGAGGATGGTCCGTGTCGGCGTGCCCAAGGGCGAAACCAGGGGGGAGGCGAATGGCCCATCCGTTGGCGTGCCCGTGGGTGAAACGAGAGGAGAGCCGCCTGGCCCACCCGTCTGTGTGCCTGTGGGCGAGATCAGCGGCGAAGGGTTGGGACCCGGGGTCAGTGTTTCGCTGGGCGATACAGGCACTGTGAGTGTTGCGTCGCTCCCCGGAGGATCCGTTGGGATGGGGCCCCGATCCGGCGAGCAGGAAGTCCAGAGCGTTGCCAGGACGAGCATGCCCAGGATGAGAACCCCCAGGTTGCGGTCTGCCGGAGCGCTCACCCCGGCCCCTCGCTGGTCGGGGAGGCGGGATCGTCGAATTCTACAGTGACTTCCCGCTCACCCAGCGTCACTGTATCCCCAGGCACGAGCTGTCTCTTGCGCCTGGTCTCGACCTCGCCGTTGACCTCGATCTGTCCGGACTGGATCAGGTGCTTGGCCTCTCCACCGGTCGCTACAAGTCCCACTAACTTTAGGAACTGACCCAAGCGGATGACGGGAATCTCTGTCACGATGTTCTCCTTTCCATCTGTGGGGGTATTATACTCTTCCTCCTGATGTACGCAAGCGCAAATGGCTCTCCGGACGTTCCTTGACTTTCCTGGACAATAGACCTATACTGGACGCTACGGGTAGCCGCACAGAGAATGAGGAGGTGGGAACCGGTGAGCGGTCAGACGAGTATATCTCACGTTCGATGGGTTCGTACAGAATCTTTGGAAGGCAACGCCGTGCTGGCGTATGCTGGGCGCGAGCTGGCGCGCTACGTGCGCCGACTCGTGGGCAGCACGTGGGACGTGCGCGGCGTGGGGGAGGTTAGGGAGCGCCCGAGGGCAGCCTGGCTGGGCATCTGCGATCGGATGCCCGCTCCGCCAAGGGGGACGCTGACACCAGCGCCGTGGGATGACGGATTTGTCATCTGGGCGGTGGAGGACACTTTGTACATCTCGGGACGCAACGCACGCAGTGTGCTCTATGGCGTCTATGCTTTCCTGGAAATGCAGGGCGTGCGCTACCTGCGGCCCGGCTATGACGGGGAAGTGATCCCTCGTCTCAAGGCCCTGTCTCTTCCTGACTCGCCGGTCTACGAGGGGGCTCGCTACCGGCACCGGGGGGTGTGCATCGAAGGTGCGCCGTCGCTCGCGCATGCCCTGGAGATGATCGACTGGTGTGCCAAGAAGCGCATGAACACGGTGTTTTTGCAGTTCCTCTCCAGCCGCTACTTTTACAGCCTGTGGTACGAGCGGCCGTATAACCCCCAGTTCGCTGACGAGTCTTTGAGCGAACAGGAAGCGCTGGCCTACGACGACGAGTTGATCGCGGCGATGAAGGTGCGCGGGCTGGTTCTGCACCGTGTGGGGCACGGTTGGACGAGCGCCGCGTTCGAGATGCCTCGTTCCGGGTGGGTCACTGCCGGCGAGGAGGTCAAACCCGAGTACGTGCGCTGGGTGGCGGAGGTCGGCGGCGAGCGGGCGCTCTTTAGGGATATCCCGATCAACACAGAACTGTGCTACAGCCACCAGCCCGCGTTCGACGCCTTTGTCGAGACCATCGTCCGCTACTGCGAGGAGCATCCCGAGCTGGATGTGGTTCACGTCTGGCTCTCAGATGCAACCAACAACAAGTGTGAGTGCGCCGACTGCCGCAAGCTGTCCATCTCGGATTGGTATGCCAAGGTGATCAATACGCTGTCCGAGACCCTTCACCGCCGCACGCCCAACACGCGGTTTGTGTTTCTCTGCTACTTTGAACTGCTGTGGGCGCCGGAGCAGGTGGCGATTGATGAGCAGTATGGCAATGCGATCCTGATGTTTGCCCCGATTGCTCGCTGCTACGGGCATGCCCTGGCCGATCCAGTGTGCGACGATGGTCAGGAGTGGCCGCGCCCATCGCTCAACCAGTATGGCGCCTCTCGACACAACGCGTTCTACACCAGGGTCCTGGCTGACTGGCAGCAAGCATTCAAGGGGGACAGCTTTGTCTATGACTACCACCTGATGTGGGCCGTGTGGAGCCAGCTCACCGACACGTACCTCGCTCGCCTGTATCACCAGGACTTGCAGGATTTTGAGCGCCTGGGCCTGGGCGGGGTCGTGAGCTGCCAGTCCTTTCGCGCCTTCTATCCCTCTGGCCTGGCGATGGCCGTGCTGACTGAATCCCTATGGAACCCGGACGAGACCTGGGATGAGATGCGCCGCCGCTATCTCCAGGCAGCCTACGGCGAGCACGCCGAGTTTGCCGGCGCGTACCTGGAATCAGTCGAGTCCTACCTGGATACGGGCGACCCGCACTGGCGCACCCCGCCTTTCTCCAATGCAGACCAGGCCAAGCTGGCGGAAGCGGCGGCCTTTCTTGACAGGTCGATGTCTGAGGTCAAGGCACGGTACGAGGCGACGGACCCTGCGGACAAGACGCGACGAAAATCGCTCGACCTGCTGCTGCATCACGTCCAATTCCTGCAGTTCATCGTCCGCGCGTACCAGGCGCGGCTGGCTGGGAAGACGGAGGAGGCAGATCAGGCGTTCGACGGGGCGGTTGACCATCTGCAGCAGACAGAGCCAGAGTACAGCACGTACATCGATACGATGCTGGCCATCCGGTTTGTGGAACAGGCAAGGCGGCAGGGATAGATCGCTACTCGGCCGAACCACAAATGACCCTTGCAAAGAGCAACTGGTTGTGATAGAATAGGAACACAGGCGAACGTTCGCCTGTGTTCCGCAGCACAGCTTGTGCCTCCTGGCAATGTGATGACTCATGGGTGCCTTTGACCAGGACGTTGTGTGATCCGCGATGGCTCGCATGTGAGGTTTGCGGGCAAACTCATCTCGTTCACAGCTTGGTTTTTCCCGATGTCGTGGCCCCAGTCGTGCTCGGCTCAGTCTGACCATTGAGAGCTCGTTCGCAGATCGTGTTCTGCCCGTACTTTCCGGCTGGGTCAGAGGCGAGGTCAAACAGGAAGGAGGTGCCGATTGAATCATACTGCACTGTCGACGGACGCGGTTTTACGCTGAGTATTGGTCTCGGATCAACAGTACCAAAGGAGGTACCGAAATGGGAAAGTTAACCCGTCGCAGTTTCCTGAGGATGAGCTTGGCTGCGAGCGGCGCCGTTGTGCTGAACGCCTGCACGCCAAAGGCAACGGAAGCGCCGACCGTCGCGCCTGCAGCCCTGGATCTGCCCTTCGAGATCGCTCCCGATGCGATCAACCCCTTGAAGATGCCGGAACCCGTCACCGCGGAAGGCGTCTTCTTTTCCGGTGGTTTTGGCCACGACTATATCCAATTCGCGGCAGATCTCTTTGCCAAAGTCCATCCAGGCAGCCAAGTCACCGTCGAACCTATCCAGGGCGTTGCTGAAAAGCTCCGCCCGCGCTTTGTGGGTGGCAACCCGCCGGATGTGATTGACAACAGTGGCGCCGGAAATCTGGATTTCGGCGCGCTGGTTTCTGAAGGCCAGCTTCTCGATCTGGCGCCCTTGATGGCTGCTCTCTCCCTGGACACCCCCGGCAAGACCGTGGCTGAGACGCTCTTCCCCGGATCACAGGATGGGGGAGTCGTTGACGGCGTGCAGTATGCGCTTAACATCGCCTACTCGGTTGCCGGCATCTGGTACTCGAGCACCCTGTTCAAGGACAAGGGTTGGGTATACCCCAAGACCTGGCCCCAAATGCTGGACATGTGCGAGACGATCAAGTCTTCCGGCATCGCCCCGTGGACCTACCAGGGCAAGTATCCAGGCTACATGATCTTTGGCCTGCTATCGGGCCTGATCTACAAAAAGGGCGGCGTCCAGCCAATGATCGCCATCGACAACCTGGCGGACAATGCCTGGCGTCACGATGCGGTGATAAAGTCTATCCAAGAGATGTACCAACTGGCCGAAAACGACTACATCATGGAGGGCACCGAGGGGCTGAATCACACCGAGTCGCAGGCCGAATGGCTCAAGGGGAACGCCGCCTTTATCCCGTGCGGGATCTGGCTGGAGAACGAGATGAAGGACATGATCCCGGACAACTTTGACATGGTGATCGACCAAGCTCCGGGTGAGGGCAATGCCTGTCGGGCTGAAGGTGGCGAGCCGTTCATCGTCCCCTCCAAGGCCAAGAACACCTTGGCCGGCCTGGAATACCTGCGCTGCATCATCTCAAAGGAAAGCTCCAAGTACTTTGCCGTGAACGTCAGCGCTATGATGCCGGTCTTTGGCGGCACCGAGGGGGTCACGATCAGCACCGGTATGCAATCGGCTGTCGCCATGGCCGAGGTCTGTGCCGGGAACGTCTTCCCTGGAATGCGCTATGGCGGCTGGTACAGCGACCTGGGCAAGGAAGTGAATGCCAAGATGGGCGATCTGCTCACCAAGAGGATCACCCCGAATGAATTCATCGAGGCCGCCCAGGCGATGGCGGACAAGGTGAAAACTGACCCGGAGGTGACCAAGTTCACTCGCGAAAAGTAGGATGCTGAAACGTTTGGGTGCTTGTCCAGGATAGGGACCGGGTTTCCTATCCTGGACATCCCAATCTCCCTTCTCTCCCCCCACGTGCTATGCCCGAGTCAACTGGAGAGCGTGAATGGGGCAAAGACTGCTCGGCAGAGAGGTGAACTTATGTACAAGCACAAGTACCGTGTGATCATCCCTTTCCTAGCCCCTGCCATACTCCTATATCTAGTTTTTGTGATCTACCCTTACGGGCGTTCGATGTACAACTCGTTCACAAGTTGGAAGGGCGTCAGCGCCAACCAGCCGTTTGTCGGGCTGAGGAACTATGACCGTATGGTCAACGACGAGTTCTTTTGGAATTCTCTGTGGCATAACCTGCAATACCTGCTCGTTGTACCTCTCACTATGATTACCCTGAGCATGTTCCTGGCCTTTATGATCAACCAGCGCGTGCGCTTTGCCAAGTTTTTCCGGGTGACGTTTTTCTTCCCCCAGGTCATATCCCTGATCTCCATCGGCGTGTTGTGGAGCTATATCTATCACCCCACGATAGGGATTGTGACCTCGATCGCCAGGTTCCTGCGTCTGGAAGGATTCTTCCAGTTGTTCGGCTTTGAAGGCATCCCAGTCTGGATAGGAGATCCCCGCACAGTGCGCTTTGCGATCGCTTCGGTAGTGGTCTGGCAGGCTGCTGGATTCTACATGGTACTGTTCCTGGCTGCCATGGAGGCGATTCCGATCAGCCTCTACGAGGCAGCCATCATTGACGGCGCGAACCGCTGGCATCAGTTCTGGAATATCACACTGCCACTGCTGTGGGATACAATGCAGACATCCCTGGTCTTTTCGGGATTGGGGGCCTTTAACATGTTTGCCATCACCAGGGTGATGGTCGTCAGTGGATCGTCTACCAATCGCCCGGCGGATGTGCTGGCCACCTACCTTTACGAACAGGCCTTTGAGGCCAGCCGGTTTGGCTACGCTACGGCGATCGGCGTGGCGCTATTCCTGTTGATGCTCGCCCTCTCTGTCTTCACGATGCGGGTGACGCGCCGGGAGGCGGTAGAGTATTAGGCATGGGGGAAACACTATGAAGCGCAAACAGACGAGCAGAATCGCCGGTGTGGTGATCAGTACCGTCATCTATTCTTTTCTGGGTTTTTGGTCACTTGTTGTCATTTTTCCGATGATATGGGTCCTGGTAAGCTCGTTCAAGACGAGCAAGGAGATCTTTTTCAGCCCGTGGTTGCCCCCGGCACAACTGCAGTGGGACAACTTTGTGCGCGCCTGGAGCAAAGCGAATATCGGTCTGTACTTTCTGAACAGTTTGATTGTGATTCTGCCCGCGATTTTCTTCACCTTGCTCTTTTCTGCTATGGCCGGTTATGTGATAGCGCGCTATGCGTTTCCGGGAAACCGGGCCATCTTTTTCATGTTCATGGCGGGGATGCTCTTCCCGGTAATATTGGCACTGGTGCCCCTCTTTTTCCTGCTCCAATCGATGACGCTCCTGGACACCCACTTTGGGCTAATTCTGGTGTATATTGCCTATTCTTTGCCGTTCACGGTCTTTTTTATGACGGGCTTTTTCAAGACGATGCCGTCGGAGTTGCTTGAGGCCGCCATTATTGATGGGGCGAACAACTATGAGTTGTTCTACCGTATTGTCATCCCGCTGGCAAAGAATGGCCTGGTGAGCATGGGGATTTTCAACTTTCTGGGGATGTGGAACCAATACATCCTGCCGTTGGTACTGCTGACCTCCAGCACCAAATATGTGCTCTCTCAAGGTCTGGCTTTCTTGCAGCACCAGCAGCGCTATCAGAGTGACTGGAGCGGACTGTTTGCAGCGATCACGATCGTGATGCTGCCAACGTTGACCGTGTACGTGATATTCCAGAATCAGATTCAGCGCGGGCTTACCATCGGTGCGTTGAAAGGTTAGTGCTACGTAGAGACCATTCCAGATTTCACCGACATCCGCACGCGTCCACCCGAACGATACCTCGGCTTGATCGTCCTACGCTTGAGACGACAGGGCAAGCCCTATGCCCAAGACATCCTCAGGCATCCGATGCCGATGCTTGCCAGTGAGCCACTTGAGCATCGTCTCTGGATCGTGAACAAGGTCGAACCGGGACCAGAGACAAAGCTCTGCGCGCGGTGAGCGCAAACCCCGCACCTGGTTTGTGTCCACGACCACCCACCGTGTGCTGCCTGTCGTTCCGCGTCTTCTTTCCCTGTGGCCGGGCGATGATTGCGCTTGCCGAATCCTTGTGAGACCCGGATGTGTCCTGGGAAGAGATGCGCCGTCGTTACCTGAGGCAGCCTACGACGCGCACGCCGGGTTGGCCGGCGCGCACCTGTTGTTGCCGTGCACCGACACGATGCCGGACCTGCAGCTCCTGCAGAGAGCCAGGCGGAAAGGCTGAGTCTCTTGCGGATTACCGTTCTCGCTCTTGGCTCACGCGGGGATGTTCTGCCCTGCGTGGTCCTCGGAAAGGGCCTCAAGGCGGTAGGACATCAGGTTCGCTTTGCCACCTTTGAGAACTATGGGCCGCTGGTGATCGCGCAGGGCCTGGACTTTTACCCCATCAGAGGGGACGTACGGCATATCTTGAACCAACCTGAGGGGATCTCCTTGGCGGCATCCGGCCGCAATGTCCTTCGCATGGCCAGGTCGGTGCAGCGTATGTTCGGCGTGATGGCAGAGAGCTTTGCCCGCGATCTGTCTGACCGTGCGCTGTGGGACACAGAGGTCATCATCAACCAGCTTCCCGGTGGGATGTACGGCTATGACCTCGCCGAAACGCTGGGCGTGCCGATGATCGCGGCGGCAGTGATGCCGATCGCGCCTACCAAGCACCAACCTATGCTGGCCTTTCCCTCGTCGCTGGCACGCCTGCCCGGCTACAATGCGTTCACTCACTGGCTGGCCTACCAACTGGTCTGGCAGGGGTACAGGCCGGCTGTCAGCCGCTGGCGTCAGCGGACGCTCGGACTGCCCAAAGCGCCCCTGTGGGGGTATGCGCGCTCGATGGTAGAGCGTCGCGTGCCGGTGCTCAACGGGTTCAGTGCTCACGTTGTGCCCCGCCCCCCAGATTGGGGAGAGCACGTCCACATCACCGGGTACTGGTTTCCCGAGGAGGAGGGGTGGCAGCCGCCCGAGGACCTTTGCCGGTTCATTGAATCGGGGCCGCCGCCTGTGTTTGTCGGCTTTGGCAGCATGCCCATGCGGGATCCAGAGCGTACGACGACGATCGTCTTGGACGCGCTCAAGCAGTGCGGGCAGCGTGCCGTCCTAGGGGCGGGATGGGGTGGCATGGGTCAGCGCGAGCTGCCCAAGCACGTGCACAGGATCGAGTACGCACCCTATGCCTGGTTGTTTCCGCGCATGTCGGCGGTCGTGCACCACGGCGGCTCGGGGACCACGGCGTTTGGCTTGCGTGCGGGAGTGCCTGCGGTCATCGTGCCCTTTCTCTTTGACCAGTTCTACTGGGGGCGGCGGCTCGCGGTTCTCGGTGTGGGGCCTGAGCCCGTCCCATATCGCAAACTGTCAGCGGAGCAACTGTCGGAAGCGATCGCGGTCGCGGTCACAGATGCCCGGATGCGGCGGCGTGCTGCTGCACTCGGCGACAAGATCCGCGCCGAGGATGGTGTGAGAGAGGCGGTGGGTACGGTCCAGCGGCTTGTGCCAGCCACTCGTGCTGCGAATCGTTGGAGAGGGTTCTGAAACCATGTCACTCTTGGAGTACGCACCGAGCTACAGCCAGGAAGGTGCGGTCACCTTGGCCCATGAGCTGTACGGGTTCCGCGCTACAGCAGCGTCGCTGCCGAGCGAACGCGATCAGAACTACCTGCTCTGCGCGGAGAGCGGGGAACGTTTCGTCCTCAAGATCGCGAATGCTCTGGAGGATCGCTCTCTGCTGGAAGCGCAGAATCAGGCCATGGCCCACCTTGCCAGGCATGGGCTGCTATGCTCGCGACCCGTGCCGACAAGAGCGGGCGATTTGATCGCCGAGACTCGCTCACCGACCGGGGTGAGGCATTTTGTGCGCCTGGTCACCTACGTGCCGGGCATCCCCCTTGGAGAGCTCAGGCGGCACTCTCCCGACCTAGTGCGCAGCCTGGGCGCGTATCTCGGCCAGGTAGACCGGGCGTTCGCGAGATTCGATCATCCGGCGCTGCACCGCGACTTTGCCTGGGACCTGGCCAACGCACGGCGGGTGGTGCGCACGCACAGCGCGCTCGTCGCGGATGCCCAAGTCCGAGAGATCATCGACAATATGGCTCGTGAGTACGAGCGTTCTGTCTTGCCCCTGCTGTCCGGACTGCGTAGAAGTGTGATTCACAACGACGCGAACGACTATAATGTGATCGTGGCGCACGGTGATGACCCAGCGACGCGGGGTCATCGGGTCGCCGGTCTGATCGACTTTGGTGACATGGTCCACAGCTACACCGTGGGCGACCTGGCCATTGCCGTTGCCTATGCGATCCTGGACAAGCCCGACCCGCTGGCAACGGCGCTGCACCTGGTACGGGGCTATTACGCGGAGAATCCGCTCAGGGAGGACGAGCTGTCGGCCCTCTGGGGCCTGGTGTGCATGAGGCTGTGTGTGAGTGCCTGCATGGCGGCGTACCAGAGACGACAACGCCCGGCTGACGAGTACCTCACGATCAGCCAGGGGCCGATCCGCAACACCCTCCCCAAACTGGCAGAGATCCACTCTCGGTTCGCCCAAGCGTCCCTGCGGCACGCCTGTGGCTTGCCCCCCGTCCCGCACACCGGTTCGGTGCGCAATTGGCTGCAGGACCACGCGGACACCGTGGCGCCTGTGCTGGGCGTCGACCTGAGCACCGAGCCGTGCGTCGTGTTTGACCTGGGTATCGGCAGCCCGCTCGTCCGAGGGGATGCGAGCGCCAACGCGGAACCGGCGCTGACCGAGCGTCTGTTTGGGAGAATAAAGGCGGCGGGCGCCCAAGTGGGCATCGGCCGGTACGATGAGCCCCGCCTGTTGTACACGGCACCGCTGTTCGCGACCGGTGGCGTGCCGCTGGAGGAGCGCCGCACCGTCCACATCGGCATGGACCTCTACGCAGAGGCAGGAACGCCCGTCTATGCTCCATTGGATGCTACCGTCCACGCCTTTGCCAACAGGGACGCCCCTCAGGACTATGGCCCGGTCGTCGTCCTGCGGCACCAGGCGGGTGAGGGCGAGGGCTTTTACGCGATCTATGGCCATCTGAGCGAAGAGTCCCCGGAGGGACTGCACGTGGGACAGCCCATTCCACGAGGCGAGGCCATCGGATCGATCGGCTCCCCAGATGTCAACGGCGGATGGACGCCTCACTTGCACTTTCAGATCGTCATCGACCTCCTCGATCTCGACTGTAACTTTCCCGGCGTGTGCCGGGCCAGCCAGCGCGAGGTCTGGGCCAGCCTTTCACCTGACCCCAATGTCCTGCTGCGCGTTCCCGAGCACCGGTACCCACCGCGCGAGCCATGCAAGGCAGAGACGTTCGCCGCGAGAAGGAAGCGCATCGGTCGGAACCTGAGCATTGGGTACCAGGAACCGGTCAAGATCGAGCGCGGCTGGATGCAGTATATGTATGACGAGACCGGTCGCAGGTATCTGGATGCGTACAACAATGTCCCCCACGTAGGGCACTGTCATCCGCGCGTTGTCGAGGCCGGGCGGCAGCAGATGGGGGTGCTGAACACCAACACGCGCTATCTGCACGACCTCCTCACTCGCTATGCGGAACGGCTGTGCGAGACGATGCCGGAGGCGCTCAGCATGGGCTACTTTGTAAATTCGGGCAGCGAAGCTAACGAGTTGGCTCTGCGCCTGGCTCGGGCATACACAGGCCAGCGCGACGTGATCGTGCTCGAGGGCGCGTACCACGGGCACACCACAACGCTCATCGACATCAGTCCGTACAAGCACGACGGACCTGGCGGCACCGGTGCACCCTCGTGGGTGCATACCGTGCCGGTGGCCGATGTCTATCGAGGTCCGTACAAAACCGGTGATCCACAGGCAGGAGCAAAGTATGCCCGGCACGTCCTGGAGACCGCCGAGACCCTGCGCAGCAGAGGCGTGGGTCTGGCTGGGTTCATCGCCGAGACCTGCCCCAGCGTCGGCGGGCAGATCATCCTTCCGGACGGGTATCTGTCCCAGGTCTACGGCCACGTGCACCAGGCGGGTGGCGTCTGTATTGCCGACGAGGTGCAGACGGGCTATGGGCGCACAGGGACGCACTTTTACGCGTTCGAGGCGCAGGACGTGGTGCCGGACATCGTCGTCCTCGGCAAGCCGATTGGCAATGGGCACCCCATTGGTGCTGTGATCACCAGGCCCGAGATCGCAGCCGCGTTCGACAATGGCATGGAGTTCTTTAGCACCTTCGGCGGCAACACGGTGTCCTGTGCGATCGGCATCGCCGTGCTGGACGTGGTGATCGAGGAGAAGCTGCAAGCGCATGCCGCGCGCGTGGGAGAAGCGATGCTTGGGGGCCTGCGAGATTTTGTGGACCGCTACCCGATCGTCGGCGATGTGCGCGGCTCGGGGCTGTTCCTCGGAGTAGAGTTGGTGCGCGATCGAGAGACGCTCGAACCGGCGGGAGCGGAGGCTTCGTTCATCGCCAATCGCATGCGCGAAAGCGGGATTCTGCTCGGCACAGACGGGCCCTATCACAACGTGGTCAAGATCAGGCCGCCCATGCCCTTCTCCGAAAGCGATGCCGCTCTGCTCGTTGCCACAATGGAGGGGATCTTGATGGAAGAGTTCGGGGGGTAGGGATGGATCGGATCACTGCGGCGTACGAGCAACTGATCGAGGGGTTCATCAGGTGGGCCCAGGCGGAGGACAATGTCCGTGCCGCGTTTGTCATCGGCTCGCGGGCGCGGCGCGACCATCCCGCCGATGAATGGTCCGACCTGGACGTGATCATCCTGGCTGACGATCCAAGGCCCTACGTCTCTACCACGGGCTGGCTTGCGCACATTGGCCACCCGTGGCTGACCTTTATCGAGTCGACCCCCGAAGGCGATGCTTTTGAGCAGCGGGTGCTCTTCGAGGGCGGGCTGGACGTAGACTTTGTGCCCAGTTCCGTCGGCCAGTTCCGAAAGATGCTGAGCGAGGGCCTGCCACCGGCGGATGCAGAGATGGTCCGTCGCGGTATCCGCGTTCTCGTGGACAAGGATGGCCTGTCGGAACGGCTGGCTCCGGTTGCGGCTGAGCCGGTTGAGCCGGCGCTGGTCGGTGAACCCGAGTACCTCAACCTGGTGAGTGACTTTTGGTATCACACCGTCTGGACGGCAAAGAAACTGCGACGGGGCGAGCTGTGGACGGCCAAGTCGTGCTGCGACGTCTACCTCAAGCAGCGGCTGCTGCGCATGCTCGAGTGGCACACGCGAGCAGTGCGAGGGCCGGATACCGATACGTGGATGCGAGGGCGCTTCCTGGAAGAGTGGGCCGATCCCCGTGCACTGCAGGCACTGCCGGCGATCTATGCGCACCATGAGGAGGAGGATGTGTGGCGTGCCCTGGAGGGAACAATGGAGCTGTTCCGCTGGTTGGCGATCGAGACGGGCGAATCACTGGGGTACGGCTATCCTTCCAACGGGGACGATCGCGCCACGGAGCTGGTGCGCAGGTACTTTTCCGACAGAAACCAGCCTGGCTGCGGAAAAGGGAGGACGACGCGCGATGGGTGACTGGACGCTGACCAACCGGCAAGCGCGACGGTGCATCCTTGCCTGCCAGGGCCTATGGCCGCCCTACGAGCTGCAAGGCAAGGCCGGCGTCTTGGACTATGTCCGTCGCGTGGGGTGTATCCAGTTCGATCCCCTCAACATCGTGGGCCGGAACCCAGAGTTGGTGCTCCAGGCCCGCGTCTCCGCGTTTCGTCCCGCGATGCTGCAGGAACTACTCTACGAGGATAGAAAGCTGCTGGATGGGTTGGACAAGAACATGTCGATCTACTGCGTAGAGGACTGGCCAACCTTTCGCCGCCGCCGGGACGCTGCGTGGCGTAGGCTGGGGCACGACGACCGTCCGGCTACATCTGTCCTTCCTCAGGTTCGGGAGGCGATCGAGGAGCGCGGACCGCTCTCTTCGATCGATCTCGACTTCAACGAGACGGTCAGTTGGTCGTGGGCGCCAACGCGGCTGGCCCGGGCGGCATTGGAGAGCATGTACTTTTGGGGTGAGCTGGTGATCCACCACAAGGTCAACACCCGCAAGGTGTACGACCTGGCTTGGCGGTGCATCCCACCAGATCTGCTGTCGGCTCCCGACCCAAACCAGACCGAGGAGCAGTACCACGACTGGGTCGTGCTGCGGCGCATTGGGGGTGTGGGCATGCTGTGGAACAGGTCCGGCGATGCGTGGCTCGGGACGCGCGGCATCACGAGCAAGGACCGCGGTGCCGCCCTGGCGCGGTTGCTCGGGCGAGGCCAGGTGCTCCAGGTGCGCGTCGAGGGCATCGAAACCCCATTCTATGTGCGTAGCGAAGACAAACCGCACCTCGACCGGGCGCTGGACGGTGACAGGCCCCAGCCACGTGCGGCGATCATGGCTCCCCTGGATAATCTGCTCTGGGATCGACGCCTGATCGAGGATCTGTTCGGCTTTGCCTACCGTTGGGAGGTCTACAAACCCGCCGCCGAACGAGAGTACGGGTACTATGTGCTTCCTGTGCTCTATGGCGACCGCTTTGTGGCTCGTTTCGAGCCCGGTCGGGACAGGAAGAACGGGAGGGTCACGATCAAGAACTGGTGGTGGGAGGATGGGGTGACGCCCTCGGAGGAGATGAAGGCCGACCTGGTCCACTGCTTTGGCCGGTTTCTCGATTTCCTCGGGGCGGACGCCCTCCGGGTAGAAGACGAGGCTGTGGGCTGGCTGGCTGCGGCATCGTGACCGCCAGTAGGCGGGTGTCCGCTCAGGATGAAGATGAGGCTTGCTGAAAGGAGGTCGTGAGATGAGAGACGCGCTTTTGGTGGGAGTGTGGCGCTTCACGGTGCCCATTCCACAGGGGATATGGCGCAGGCACCTGCATGAGGGGGGAGACCTGGGGTTCATGTCCCAGGAAGACCATCAGGTTCGCAACTATGTTGTCCAAGAGCTTCCCCGGGCCGGGAAGCCGCTTTCGCCAGAGTCCATCGCCCGGGCGCTCGATCTGCCCTTATCACAAGTGGCCGACATCCTTGCCAAGCTCGAACGGCATATGACGTTCCTGTACAGGAACCCGCGGGGAGAGGTGGCCTGGGCTTACCCAGTGACGGTGGACCAGACCCCACATCGCGTGACGTTCAGCACAGGTGAGCAGGTCTACGCGGCTTGAGGGATCGACGCGATAGCGGTGCCCTTCGTGCAAGGGCGTCTACGGCAAGAGCACCTGTCGGTTGTCATCGAGACAGAATGTGCGCACTGCCAGCAGCCGATCCACATCGAGATGGACAGTGACCTCGGATATCGTGTAGTGGAGGAGGGTGCGGAGCCTCTGGTGTACGTGCCCCTCTTGGACGTGCAAAAGCTGGACGCGCCGAGCATCATCGATGGCTTTTGACACAAGTCTGTCTTCTTCTGGTCAGAAGAACATGCCAAGGAGACCCGGCGCAGGGTAGGGGGGGAACGGGGCGCCTACCTGACCCTGTCGCAAAGCATGCACGTCACGGTGAGCACCCAGAGCGCGCTGTTTGGCTTCTAGCGCCCGGAGGGCAGGACGGGACTGTCGTCGTACTTGGCAACGGTCACCAGACAGTTGCAGGGGCATCGCCCGATGGCCTGCCAGGGGAGAGGACTGTTGGTCTGCACGTGCCGGACAGCCGGCTACGCGGACCGTGAGAACCAGCAGAGGAGGGAACCGAACGGACATGGATACATAACGACCTTCTCCCGAGTCAATGGCGATGGACGTTTTCTCCACGGTCCGACAGGCTGGCTATCCTATCGAGGTGCTGTCGGACTATACTCAGGCAATGAACCGCTATGCCTTTATGCTGATCGAGTAGGAGAGCAGACTATGGGTTCGAAAAACGAGATCCTCAGGACACTCAAGCCCGCGCACCCTCGCCTGATCCTCGATGGTGACGCGGTCGCGCGCGTTCGGCACATTGTGCGTGCCGACCCCCACGCGGGGAGATGGTACGCTGCCCTGCGTTCGGAAGCGGAGGCCCTCCTCGAACAGCCTCCGTCGGAATACGAGATCCCGGATGGTCGCCGGCTGCTCTCGGTCAGCCGGCGTGTCAAGGAGCGGGTGCGGACCCTGGCGCTGGTGTACCGCCTCGACGGAGAGCGCCGCTACTGCGAACGCGTCTGGGATGAGGTCGCGGCTGCGGCGGGGTTTGTGGACTGGAATCCGAGCCACTTTTTGGACACTGCCGAGATGACGCACGCCCTGGCCCTTGCCTATGATTGGCTCTATGACCGGTGGGACGAGGGCCAGCGCGAGGTGATGTGCCAGGCGATGATCACGCACGGCCTGGAGCCGGCCCTGGAGGTATACCGCGGAGGCGGTTGGTGGTCCCAGGCGGAGAACAACTGGAACCAGGTGTGCAACGGCGGCATTGGCATGGGGGCCCTGGCGATCGCAGATGAGCAGCCGGGCCTCGCCGCCGAGATCCTGCACCACGCGATCCGGAGCCTGCCGCGTGCAATGGGCTACTATGCACCCGACGGCGCGGGCACAGAGGGCGTCACCTACTGGGACTATGGTACGCGATACAACATCGTCTTCCTGTCGGCGCTGGAGACCGCCTTGGGGACTGACTATGGCCTTTCCGAGATCGAGGGGTTCGATCTCAGCGGCGGGTACCAGATGTACATGTCGGGCGCCGACCGCATGGCTTTTGACTTTGGCGACTGCGGACTGCGACGTATGTCCACTGCCCAACACTTCTGGATGGGTCGCCGCTACGGCAGACCAGAGTACAGTGGGTTCCGCTACAGCGAGCTGGCCCATCCGGAGCGAAACGGAGGTGTCCTCGACCTGCTCTGGTTTGACGACGGCGGGCGGGACGTTGACATGTCGTCTCTGCCGTTGGACAGGCACTATCGCAAGGCGGAGTGCATGTCGATGCGCAGCGCCTGGAACGACCCTGACGCGCTGGTCCTTGCTGTCCAGGCCGGGCAGAACCGCGATGGCGCACATCGTCACCTGGACCTGGGCAGCTACATCGTCGAGGCGCTGGGCGAACGGTGGATCATCGACTGCGGCGTGGAGCGCGAGACCTACCAGCGACACCGCAACCAGCGGCAGCGTTGGGAATTCTACCGGGTGCGCGCTGAAGGACACAACACCCTGGTCATCAACCCCGACGAGGGGCCAGATCAGGACCTGGATGCCTTTGCAGCGATCGAGCCGCAGATCGAGGCGGGACGCTCCGACGCACAGATCGACCTGAGCCAGCCCTATGCCGGCCGTGCGCGCTCTGTCCGGCGGACCCTATCGATGGTCGAGCGAGCGTACGTGACGGTCGTCGATGAGGTGCATGCGGACGCGCCGGTCGAGGTGTGGTCGTTTCTGCACACCGAGGCCGAGGTGACGCTGAGCGAGGACTGCACGGAGGCCACGCTGCACCAGAACGGCAAGCAGGTCAGCGTGCGCATCGAGGGTCCGGACGGTGCGCGCTTTCAGGTGATGGACGCGCGCCCACTGCCCACCTCGCCCGACCCGGAGGTGCAAGCCCGCAACGAGGGCCGCCGCAAGCTGGCGATTCATCTCCGCGACGTCTCTGATCTCAGGTTGGCGCTCCGGATCGATCCGGTGTGGGAGGAGTATGACCGGGTCAAGTAGCCTCATCCCCTGCATAGGGTGTGGGGCATTGGTGGCTGACGTCGACGGCCCGACGTACCGCTATCCCGATGCTGCCTCTCCAGGGTGCTGGGCGGTGTATGGGGAGGTCCTGGCCCGCGAGTACGGCGAGTTCCGGTATCCGTCTGCACATCGCCTGGCGGTCGATGCTTATGCGGTGCAGCATCCGGGGATGCCCACGCCGCAGACGGTCCAGTCCGTGACTGTCCATCTGATCAGCCTGTGTGCCGTCCTGGAACGAGGCTACGAGGCTCCCCGAGTGGCGGAGCTGATGCGCAGGGCGATCGCCAGGTACAAGGGCCGGTTCGTGTGGCTCGAACGGCCTGCGTCGCTGGGCAGCGTCACTGTGCTTGACGTGGCGCAAGCTACGTCCCTTGCCGAGCACGTAAGGTGCGTGGAAGGGTGGGCTCGTGCGGCGTGGACGGCGTGGTCAGCCCACCACCGGGCGATCCATCGCTGGGTGGACAGGCTGGAGGCGAG